>NZ_JBHFJG010000001.1:2500-180835 GCF_057559155.1 Rhizobium moroccans
TTGCATCGCTTCGATGAAGCGCATGCCTGTTCTGCAAAAATCGTGAAGAGAAGATTGATCTGGAGGCTTCCAGGTGTCGGGGTTTAGGCCCTGACGTCCGAAACCTTTCCCAGTGAACCTTTCGAGGGTCTAGCCGACCCGAGACTGGCGAGGGATTGGAGGTAGGAAGGAAGCTTGTCACTCTGGATGTTCAATTGTTGACCAGATGTTTGGGTAGGCCGATAGGCCGTCGCCAATCGTTTGGCGCCCCCGCGGAGCGAGGACCGAAAGGTCCGGACGCGCGTGAGCGAAAAGATCTCTGATGGAACATCGGATGGCCGTTGCCTGACCGCGCGGTCCCGGATTTGATCTCGAGAAGCTGGTCTTAAGATAGACTGCAAGCGAGCTGCTCGGCGTAGCTCCAATAAAGCAGATCTATCGAACACGTCGATGGCATCATGAGATGGTGGGGTTGTAAAAGGTAGCCCTGTCTCTGGCTGGCGAGCGGCATAGGAAACTAGACCGTATTGTCAGATTTGGTCGCCCTTCGAGCGCAAGCGAGAAGGACAGGCTGACCAAATCCAGTAAATGATGAGCATTGGCAATGAGAACGATTAAGTGTCGTAAGGGCATTTGGTGGATGCCTTGGCATGCACAGGCGAAGAAGGACGTGATACGCTGCGATAAGCCGTGGGGAGCTGCGAATGAGCTTTGATCCATGGATCTCCGAATGGGGCAACCCACCTTAAATGCTTGGAAAATTTAAGTCGTGCTTCGGTACGGCTTAGGTTTCCAAGCATTGTGATAAGGTATCTGCACCTGAATAAAATAGGGTGTAAGAAGCGAACGCAGGGAACTGAAACATCTAAGTACCTGCAGGAAAGGACATCAACCGAGACTCCGCAAGTAGTGGCGAGCGAACGCGGACCAGGCCAGTGGCAATGAGGAATAAAGTCGAACGCTTTGGAAAAGGCGGCCGTAGCGGGTGATAGCCCCGTAGACGTAGAACACTCATTGTCCTTGAGTAGGGCGGGACACGAGAAATCCTGTCTGAACATGGGGAGACCACTCTCCAAGCCTAAGTACTCGTGCATGACCGATAGCGAACAAGTACCGTGAGGGAAAGGTGAAAAGCACCCCGACAAGGGGAGTGAAATAGAACCTGAAACCGGATGCCTACAAACAGTCGGAGGGCGCAAGCCTGACGGCGTACCTTTTGTATAATGGGTCAACGACTTAGTGTAACTAGCAAGCTTAAGCCGGTAGGTGTAGGCGCAGCGAAAGCGAGTCTGAACAGGGCGATATAGTTAGTTGCATTAGACCCGAAACCGAGTGATCTAGCCATGAGCAGGTTGAAGGTTGGGTAACACCAACTGGAGGACCGAACCCGCATCTGTTGCAATAGATTGGGATGACTTGTGGCTAGGGGTGAAAGGCCAATCAAACTCGGAAATAGCTGGTTCTCCGCGAAATCTATTTAGGTAGAGCGTCGACCGAATACCCCCGGGGGTAGAGCACTGGATGGGCTATGGGGACTCACCGTCTTACTGATCCTAACCAAACTCCGAATACCGGGGAGTACTAGTCGGCAGACACACGGCGGGTGCTAACGTCCGTCGTGAAAAGGGCAACAACCCTGACCTCCAGCTAAGGTCCCCAAGTCATGGCTAAGTGGGAAAGGATGTGAGGATCCCAAAACAACCAGGATGTTGGCTTAGAAGCAGCCATCATTTAAAGAAAGCGTAACAGCTCACTGGTCTAAATAAGGGTCTTTGCGCCGAAAATGTAACGGGGCTGAAGCCATGCACCGAAGCTGAGGATGTGTGCTTGCACACGTGGTAGCGGAGCGTTCCGTAAGTCTGTGAAGGCGGACCCGTGAGGGCTGCTGGAGATATCGGAAGTGCGAATGTTGACATGAGTAACGATAAAGAGGGTGAGAGACCCTCTCGCCGAAAGACCAAGGGTTCCTGCTTAAAGTTAATCTGAGCAGGGTTAGCCGGCCCCTAAGACGAGGCAGACATGCGTAGTCGATGGGAACCACGTTAATATTCGTGGGCCTGGTGGTAGTGACGGATCGCGAAAGTTGTTCATCCTTATTGGATTGGGTGGGCAGCGGGGCGGTTCCAGGAAATAGCTCCACCGTATAGACCGTACCCGAAACCGACACAGGTGGTCAGGTAGAGTATACCAAGGCGCTTGAGAGAACTATGTTGAAGGAACTCGGCAAATTGCACGCGTAACTTCGGAAGAAGCGTGACCCCTTTTTACGCAAGTAGGAAGGGGTGGCACAGACCAGGGGGTAGCGACTGTTTATCAAAAACACAGGGCTCTGCGAAGTCGAAAGACGACGTATAGGGTCTGACGCCTGCCCGGTGCTGGAAGGTTAAAGGGAGGGGTGCAAGCTCTGAACTGAAGCCCCAGTAAACGGCGGCCGTAACTATAACGGTCCTAAGGTAGCGAAATTCCTTGTCGGGTAAGTTCCGACCTGCACGAATGGCGTAACGACTTCCCCGCTGTCTCCAACATAGACTCAGTGAAATTGAATTCCCCGTGAAGATGCGGGGTTCCTGCGGTCAGACGGAAAGACCCCGTGCACCTTTACTATAGCTTTACACTGGCATTCGTGTCGGCATGTGTAGGATAGGTGGTAGGCTTTGAAGCGGGGACGCCAGTCTTCGTGGAGCCATCCTTGAAATACCACCCTTATCGTCATGGATGTCTAACCGCGGTCCGTATAGCCGGATCCGGGACAGTGTATGGTGGGTAGTTTGACTGGGGCGGTCGCCTCCGAAAGAGTAACGGAGGCGCGCGATGGTGGGCTCAGACCGGTCGGAAATCGGTCGTCGAGTGCAATGGCATAAGCCCGCCTGACTGCGAGACTGACAAGTCGAGCAGAGACGAAAGTCGGTCATAGTGATCCGGTGGTCCCGCGTGGAAGGGCCATCGCTCAACGGATAAAAGGTACGCCGGGGATAACAGGCTGATGACCCCCAAGAGTCCATATCGACGGGGTTGTTTGGCACCTCGATGTCGGCTCATCGCATCCTGGGGCTGGAGCAGGTCCCAAGGGTTTGGCTGTTCGCCAATTAAAGCGGTACGTGAGCTGGGTTCAGAACGTCGTGAGACAGTTCGGTCCCTATCTGCCGTGGGTGTAGGAATATTGACAGGATCTGTCCCTAGTACGAGAGGACCGGGATGGACATATCTCTGGTGGACCTGTTGTCCTGCCAAGGGCATAGCAGGGTAGCTATATATGGAAGGGATAACCGCTGAAGGCATCTAAGCGGGAAACCCACCTGAAAACGAGTGTTCCCTATCAGGGCCGTGGAAGACGACCACGTTGATAGGCCGGGTGTGGACGTGCAGCAATGCATGAAGCTTACCGGTACTAATCGCCCGATCGGCTTGATCGTTCTCATTGACAATGCTCATCAGGGCGCCCAAAGGCGCCAGTGAGCAGTGAATAGGCAATAGTGAGTAGAGCGAGTTTACTGCGCTATTCCTGCCGACCTCACAACCAAAGACGTGTTCAAAACCAATCACGACCGACCAATCACTGTCGGAGTGAACCAGCTTCTCAAAACAACATTGCCCTTAATCGACCTGGTGGTCATTGCGGGGTGGCTGCACCCGTTCCCATTCCGAACACGGCCGTGAAACGCCCCAGCGCCAATGGTACTTCGTCTCAAGACGCGGGAGAGTAGGTCGCTGCCAGGTCTATTAAAGGCAATGCCATCCAAGGATGGATAACAATCTTCTCAACACGAAACCGACGGCCCTCAAGCCGATCAATGGGGCCGCCAAAAAGCGGCCCTTCGCCGTTCAAAGCGCATGATGATGCGGATTTATCAAAACCGTATCGCGGTGAGCAGGCTCGGAGCAGCCCGTTCGACCGGCAATCGATCCACCGGATCGATCGCTTATCGGTCTCACCTCGTCAGGCAAGCCTGACTTCGCTCCCGGGCACAATTGCCCGTATTCTTGGTGACGCGGGGTGGAGCAGCCCGGTAGCTCGTCAGGCTCATAACCTGAAGGCCGCAGGTTCAAATCCTGCCCCCGCAACCAAGTCCTCCTGAAATCTCTTGTTATCGATCGCTGGCGCGAAGACTTCATCTTCGCTGGCGATGGTAGCTCCTCGTCCTGCGGACCATAACCTGAAGGCCGCAGGTTCAAATCCTGCCCCCGCAACCAAGTCCTCCTGAAATCTCTTGTTATCGATCGCTGGCGCGAAGACTTCATCTTCGCTGGCGATGGTAGCTCCTCGTCCTGCGGACCATAACCTGAAGGCCGCAGGTTCAAATCCTGCCCCCGCAACCAAGTCCTCCTGAAATCTCTTGTTATCGATCGCTGGCGCGAAGACTTCATCTTCGCTGGCGATGGTAGCTCCTCGTCCTGCGGACCATAACCTGAAGGCCGCAGGTTCAAATCCTGCCCCCGCAACCAAGTCCTCCTGAAATCTCTTGTTATCGATCGCTGGCGCGAAGACTTCATCTTCGCTGGCGATGGTAGCTCCTCGTCCTGCGGACCATAACCTGAAGGCCGCAGGTTCAAATCCTGCCCCCGCAACCAAGTCCTCCTGAAATCTCTTGTTATCGATCGCTGGCGCGAAGACTTCATCTTCGCTGGCGATGGTAGCTCCTCGTCCTGCGGACCATAACCTGAAGGCCGCAGGTTCAAATCCTGCCCCCGCAACCAAGTCCTTATTCTCCCAAACCTGAAAACGTGCGCTCCATCATCGTGGAGCAGCCCGTTCGACCGGCAATCGATCCACCGCATCGATTGCCTATCGGTCTCACCGCGTTAGGCTCATAACCCGAAGAGTGAGGAGGAAAGGAAGCTGATCCGGCGAAACAATTCCCCAACCAACGGGAAAAAGCCTCAACCCGTTACCAATTCCTACGCTACAGTATCCAACAATAGCCGAAAATAGCCCGCCAGCGCGGACTTCTTGCGTTCCGCGACACCGCCGCGCGCCGACTAACCAGCAACTGCCGCAATCCGTCCTCGCCCAAAAGGCGACCACCCCAGCAACCTCCTTCGGATAAAGCAAAAATGGATGTGAAGGCTATCGCACATCCCCGTCCGGTAGGTGCCCGCTCCCGTCCCATCCCGGCTGCCCACGGTATCTCAAATTCCGTCTATAACCTTTGGCCGTCCGCGCCAAAAAGATGAAGGGACGAGGGGTCAAAACCGAGCGGGATACTCTCCCCGATCCGAACCCCACGCTGGCCATCCAGCACAAGCGTCACGCTTTCGCCGCTCTGCTTGCCGGCATAGACAACCGTAGAGCCTCCAAGGTGCTCCACGAGCTGAACAATCCAAGTACCCAGTGAGACGCCACCTCCCGCAATACTCAAATGCTCCGGCCGCAGACCAAAGGAAAGGGGGGCATCATCCTTTGTCGACAGGGCTCGGTCGAGAACGATTTCCTGCTCTGCGACTTCGATCGTACGGCGGGAAGAATCCTTCTCTAATAACCTGGCGTCTAGGAAATTCATCTTCGGCGAGCCTATGAAGCCCGCGACGAATTGGTTGGCCGGATTGTTGTAAAGATCGAGCGGGCGACCGACCTGCATGATACGGCCTTCGCGCAGGACGACGATCTTATCGGCCATGGTCATGGCCTCCACCTGGTCATGCGTCACGTAGATCATCGTGCTGCCGAGCGTCTGGTGGAGCTTGGCGATCTCGACGCGCATCTGCACGCGCAGTTCTGCGTCGAGGTTCGAAAGCGGCTCGTCGAAAAGAAAGATCCTGGGTTCGCGCACGATGGCGCGTCCGATCGCGACACGCTGACGCTGGCCACCGGACAAGGCCTTCGGCTTGCGGTTGAGAAGCGCCGTGATCTGCAGGGTCTCGGCCGCCCGATTAACGCGCGTTTGGACTTCCTGCTTCCTGTAGCCGGCCGTCTCCAGCCCGAAAGCGAGATTCTTGTAGACACTCATGTGCGGGTAGAGCGCATAGGACTGGAACACCATGGCGATGCCGCGCTTGGAAGCAGCCGTTTCGTTGACCCTTTCGCCGTCGATGCGCAGCTCTCCACCGGAAATCTCTTCCAGTCCGGCGATCATGCGCAGAAGCGTGGACTTGCCGCAGCCCGAAGGCCCGACGAAGACGACGAACTCGCCCGCCTCTATCTGCAGGTCGATCCCGTGAATGATCGTCAATGCCCCGAACCGCTTGACGATATTCTCGAGCGCTATGCTGCCTGCCATTGAAACTCCTCCATCTCGCCCTTCCGGCCAAGCCGCGATCGACCTAGGGGCGCCAACTCGTGTATTTCGGGTGCCCCGCCGCAATCGGCAGCGCGACATCGGCGCCAGTGTCACTTGAATGATAGATCGCGGTCACCAGCTCCAGCGACCGACGTGCGTCGATGCTGGTCACCGGCGGTCGCGCGCCGGTTTCAAGGGCATGGTGGAAAGCTTCCATCTGGCCGCTGAACCGACGGCTGACCGGCGGCAACCCGCTCAGCAATTTGTCAATTTTGGCGCCGATCTCCGCATTCGCAGGAATGATCCGCCAAGGACCGTCGCCGGGCGAATAGGCTCCATGGGTGCTTTCGAAGGTGACATTTTCAAACGCGACCCTGAGCCGGCTTATTTCTTCCTGCGAGCCGAGCGTCGCGGTTACCGAGACGAGGCCGCCGTCCTGCATCAGGAGGCTTGCGGAAACGCAGTCCTCGACCTCGATCGAGTTGACCCGCGTGGCAGTGCGGGCGAATACCCTCTGAACCGGACCAAGCAGATAGGTAATCATGTCATGCAGATGGATCGCGTGGGTCATCAACACGCCGCCAAGCTCGGTCGCCCAGCGCCCGCGCCAGGGATTGTCGTAGTAGACGGCATCGCGCTTCCATAGCGTCTCGGCAGTCGCAACGTAGAGTTTTCCGGCAAGCCCGCTTTCGATGATGCGGCGGGCCTGGGCAACGCCGTCGCCGTAGCGGTATTGAAAGATCGGCATCAGGATGCCGGCTGCCTTCTCTTCGGCACGGATCACCTCGTCGACCTCGGCAAGCGAGCCGGTGAGCGGCTTTTCGCAGACGACATGCTTGCCGGCGGCAAGCGCCTGCAGGATAAGCGCGGTATGGATCGCCGGAGGCGTGCAGATGTCGATGATGTCGATATCCGGCATGGCGATCAGCTCGTCCGAAGACCGGATCCGGCGAGGGACGGAAAATTCGTCGGCCATGACATTCAGCCGCGTCTCGTCAAGGTCACATAGCGCCACGACCTCGAACTTGTCGGGGTGAGGAAGATAGCCCTCGACCATATGCAGCCGGCCGATACCGCAGCCGATGATGCCGACCTTGTAGCGCTTAGGCATCGGTCCTGCCTTCGGCGAGCGCCTGTGCTTTCAGTGCGATTTCCATGGCTGCGAAGCAGCGGGCCTGCGGCATGGCGGTTTCGGTGCGATTTCGGATGTCTGAGAGAAGCTGGGCTCCATAAGGCAACGGCGTATCGGAGCAGTCGATATGGGTGACGCCCTTGGCGTCGGTCAAAAAGAGATGGTCACCGCCTGGCCTGCCGGCCACATCGACATATTTCCTGAGCTCGATCATGCCTTCCGTGCCGGTGATGAACAGGCGCCCGTCACCCCAGACGGGCAGGCCTTCCGGCGTGAACCAGTCGACGCGGATGAAACCGTTCGCGTCGGCCGTCGCCAGATGGATGTCGCCGCTGTCCTGGACGCCCGGCCATTGCTGATGCGCCCGGTTCGCCACCCGCGCCGAGAGGATTTCGGCCGTCTCCGAGCCGGTGAAAAACAGGAACTGTTCGCATTGGTGGGAGGCAATGTCGACCAGGATGCCGCCATAGCGTTCACGTTCGAAGAACCAGGAAGGCCGGGTTTTGGGACGCATGCGATGCGGCCCGAAGCCTGCTGTGGAGACGACCTTGCCGATGGCACCGGCTGCGACCAGCTCGCCAGCCTTCACCGTGGCGCGATTTTCGAAATGCTCAGAATAGAGTACCGAGTAGATCCGGCCGGTCTCCGCCTGCACCTTCCGCAATTCGGCGAGCTGTTCGAGCGTCACCATGCCGGGCTTGTCGACCATGACGTCTTTTCCGGCGCGCATGGCCGCAAGGGTGATGCCGGCCCGGTCGCCCGGAATGGCGGCGCTGACGACGAGGTCGATCGAGGGATCTTCGATCAGGCGCGGTTCGTCATCGACACGCGGCACTCCGGCATATTTGGCGGCGAACTCGGTGACGAGGTCATCTTCCTTCGCATGGAAGCCGGCGAATTCGGCACCGGCGTTCAGAAGGCAGTTCACCTGGCCGTAGATATGATTGTGATTGATGCCGACGACGGCAAAGCGAACAGGTTTCATAGACGCACCTTGGTTATCAGCGTTTCATACCGGTGGTGGCGATGCCTTCGATCAGAAGGCGCTGGAAGAAGAGGAAGAACAGAAAGACGGGGACGAGAGAGAGATTGGACATGGCAAAGAGCGCCGTCCAGTCGGAACTGCCGGTCGAATCCACGAAGGAGCGCAGGCCGAGCTGGACGGTGTAGGTGTTGATGTCGTTCAGATAGATGAGCGGTCCGAAGAAATCGTCCCAGGTCCAGATGAAGGAGAATATCGCGGCCGTCGCCAGCACCGGCAGCGACAGCGGCAGCATGATCTTCCAGTAGATGCGGAAGGGGCTACAGCCGTCCATCACTGCCGCTTCGTCGAGTTCGCGCGGAATGCCGCGGAAGAACTGCACCATCAGGAAGATGAAGAAAGCGTCGGTCGCCAAGTATTTCGGCACGATGAGCGGCAGTGATGTGTTCACCCAGCCGAGCTCGAGAAAAAGGATGTACTGGGGAATGAGAACCACGTGATAGGGCAGCATCAGCGTGCCGAGCATCAGCGCGAACCAGAAGTTCCGGCCTCCGAAACGCAGCCTGGCGAAGGCGAAGGCCGCGAGTGAACAACCGACGACATTACCGATCGTCGCCAGCACCGCGATGAACAGCGAGTTCCAGAAGAACTGACCGAAGCTTACCCGCAGTCCGGTCCAGCCGCGGACATATCCACCGAGATCCACCGAGGAGGGGATCAGCGAGGAAGAGCCGAACAATTCCTCCTGCGGCCTCAGCGATCCCGATATCATCCAGAGGATCGGGTAGAGCATGGCGAGCGAAAAGAGGATCAGCGCGCCATGCAGAAGAACCGATCGGATCGGTGAACGCTGGCCACCCAAAGATGGGCGGGAGGAGGTAACGGCATCAGTCATCGTAATGCACCCAATAGCGCGCGCTCAGGAATGAGAAGGCGGTGAATAGCGAGATGATGACGACGAGTACCCAGGCGAGCGCCGAGGCATAGCCCATGCGGAAGAAACCGAAAGCCTCCTGGTAGAGATAGAGCGTGTAGAACAAGGTCGAATTGATCGGGCCACCGGTGCCTTCGGAAATAATGAAGGCCGGCGTGAACGCCTTGAAGGCCTCGATCGTCTGGATCACGGCGTTGAAGAAGATGACCGGCGTCAGCAGCGGCAGGGTGATGCGGAAGAACTGCCGCTGCTTGCTTGCGCCGTCGATTTCGGCGGCCTCATACATATCGGCGGGAATCTGGCGAAGCCCAGCCAGGAAGATGATCATCGGTGAGCCGAACTGCCAGATCGACAGGATGACCAGCGTGTAGAGCGAATAGTTGGGATTGGAGATCCAGCTCGGGCCCTCGTATCCGAAGAGTTGCCAGAGGGCCATGTTGACGAGTCCGTCCGAGGCGAAGAGCTGGCGCCAGAGAACCGCGATCGCCACGCTCGAGCCGAGCAGCGAGGGCAGATAGAAAATGGCGCGGTAGAGGGTCAATCCCTTGATGCCGCGGTTGAAGGCCATGGCGATCAGAAGCGCGAAGGCGAGCTTCAGCGGCACCGAAAGCAGGACGTAGAGGAAAGTGACCTTCATCGAGGCCGCGAACTTCGGATCGGCGGTGGCGATGCGCACGTAATTGGCCGCACCCACCCAATCCGGCGATTGCAGGAGGTCGTAATTGGTGAAGGAGAGATAGAGCGATGCAAGCGCCGGGCCGAGCGTCAGGCCGAAGAAGCCGATCAGCCATGGCAGCAGAAAAACATAGGCGTGGATATTGCGATCGAAGATGCGTCGCATGGCTCCCTTTCTCGGGAGAGCCGCAGCGCGGCTCCCCTCAACAAGGGTATCGGAGCGGAAGGCCATGAATCCTACTTCCGTTTGAGAACGGTTTCGGCTTCCTTGACGAGGCGTTCGCCGCCTTCCGCGGGCGTCAGATTTCCGAAGGCTACTTCCTGACTGGTGCGGGTCAGCACGAAGGCGAGTTCACCGGCGCCAGGCGGCGGGGCAGGCGGAAGATCGCCGACCTCCGGAGTGATATCGGCGATGAACTTCACCATGCTCTGGCTGACCTCGTCGAGCTTCGGGGTCAACTGGTCGCGCATGGAGGCCGAGGCCGGAACGCCGCGCTCGACGCCGAGTATGTCGATGCCCTTCGGATCGGCGACGAGGAAGTTGATGAAGCCGACCGCTGCCTCGATCCCCTGGCTTCCGCTGGCGACGCTCATCAGCATGGACGGCTTGAGGTAATGGCCGGATGGCGCATCCTTGCTGATCTTCGGATAGGACGTGACGGAGAGCTTCGCCTTGTTGAGCGCTTGATAGCCGACGAACTGGTTGGAATGGGCAAACGCGGTCGCGGCCTTGCCCATCGTCAGCGGATTGGTCTCGATGTTCAGCTGATCGAGCGCCTGGACATCGGCGGGAACGCAGGCGCCGGCTTCACGCATCTTGCTCCACATGGTGAACCAATCGGCAGCATCCTTCGGCTCGTAGCCGAGGCCTCCGTCAGGCGTATAAAGCGATTTCTTGTTCTGACGCAGCCAGTTCTCGAAGCTCGGTTCGAGGCCGCTGGAATCGGCCGTGGCGAAATAGCCGGGCTTCGGCTTGTTCTCGCTCATCTTGGTGGCGTTCTCGGCAAATTCCTCCCAGGTCTGGCCCATGGCGGGAGGCGTGGCGCCGGATTTTTCCCAGGCGGCGGCATCGAAGAACACCGCGCTCGAGTTGACGCCGAGATTGATGCCGTAGAGCTTGCCGTCCACCCGTCCGGAATCGATGTTCATCTGGCCGAAGTCCTCGATCTGGAGGCCTTTGCCGAGATGATCGTCGAGAGGTGCGATCGCGCCGCGCCGCGCATATTCGAAGATGTAACGATAATCCATCTGGATCAGGTCCGGGGCGTTGCGTCCCGCGACCTGTGTGGCGAGCCGTGGCCAGTAATCGCTCCAGCCGGCGAACTCCCCGTCTATGGTAAGATCGGGCTTGACCTCCTTGTAGGCTGCGATGGCCTTGTTGGTTCGATCGGCTCGTTCCTGAGAGCCCCACCAGAGCATACGCAGCCGGGCTGCCTGCGCCAGCGCGGAACCGCCGCCAAGCGTGGCCAGTGAAAGGGCCGCCAAACCTCCGGAAAGCACGCTGCGTCGGTGTAACATCATGGACATTGGCAAACCCTCCCGTGTTGATGCCAATTGATGATGAGAGCAAACGACTATTGCCGTTTTATAACTAATTGGTTACATGGGAACACTGATCAACGTCATTGTCAAGCGGCCGCCGCAGGCAAGATTTAGGGCAAGAGCGAAGCTGCATCGGAATGAGTGAAGCCGTCGGCAAAGAAGAATCGCGCCGGGTGAAGGCGACACAATCGCGCAATCCGGAACGCACGCGTGCCGCCATTCTGGAAGCGGCGCGCCGAGAGGTGGCGGCCAAGGGATTGGCCGGTGCCCGGGTGGATGTCGTGGCGCGCCGGGCAGGCACCAACAAGCGAATGATCTATCACTATTTCGGTGACAAGGATGCGCTCTATCTCGCGGTTCTGGAGGATGCCTACCGGCACATCCGCCATGCGGAACATCGTCTCGACCTGACGAGGCGGGCACCCGGCGAAGGCCTGCGGGAGCTGGCTCTCTTCACCTGGCATTATTTTCTGGATCATCCCGAGTTCCTGAGTATCCTGGCGACCGAAAACCTCAATCAGGCGCGCTATCTTCGCCGATCGGAAAGCATATTGGAGCTGCACTCCAACTTCATTTCCGAGCTTGCGGACGTGCTTCGACGCGGCGCGGAAAGCGGGGAATTCCGCGGCGATCTCGATCCCATCGAGGTCTATCTGACGATCGCGTCGCTGAGCTGCTTCTATCTTTCGAACCGCTTCACCCTGTCGACGATCTTTCAGCGCGATCTGGTCGCGCCGAGCGAGCTCGATCGATGGGGCCAACATATCGCCGATACGGTTCTCGCGAGCGTCAGGCCGCGATAGTCCCGTAGTCTCAAGCTGTTACGAAAGGCTACCTGCCGCAGCATTGCGGCAAGGCTTGCTCCCTTTCACGCCCCGCATGACGGCGGTAACCGTGCAGCAAAATAGTCTTGACAGGAACCGCCCTTGCTATTCACAAATAACCAAACGGTTACATGATGCGAGAGAGGCGGCGCGTGGCCAGGAAGCTGGCTTGTCTCGAGGAGACTCCGTCATGCAGCGTACTGGCGCTCGGTCGATAAGGTGCTGAAGACGATCTTGGAGGGGCCGTCAGGTCTGTTGAGTGATTTCGAGGGAGAGAGAAGCGGCATGTCCAAGGTTCACAAGCGAAAGCGCTATGTTCTGGTCGGCACCGGCAATCGCGGCACGACCATGTGGGGGCGCGACCTTTTGGCGGGATGGGACGAGTTCGTGGAGCTGGTCGGCATCTGCGACGTAAACCTGATGCGGGCGGAGCGCGCGCGCGCGATGATTGGCTCGTCCGCCCCGCTCTATGACGATTTCGACCGCATGATGGCCGAACTGAAGCCGGACCTCGCGATCGTCTGCACGCCGGACGACACGCATGACGACATCATCGTGCGGGCGCTCGAGGCCGGCGCCGACGTCATCAGCGAAAAGCCGATGGCGACTACGCCGGAAAAGATCGCCCGCATTCGCGAGGCGGAGGCCCGCACCGGGCGCCGTGTCGACGTCTCCTTCAATTACCGCTTCTCGCCGACGGCTGCCCGCATCAAGGAGCTGATCGACGAGGGAGCTATCGGAAAGGTCACGTCCGTCGACTTCCACTGGTATCTCGACAATCAGCACGGTGCCGATTACTTCCGCCGCTGGCACGCTTTCACCGGCCGGTCCGGCAGCCTCTTCGTGCACAAGGCCACCCATCACTTCGATCTGCTCAACTGGTTTCTGGATTCCGATCCGGTGGAGGTGAAGGGTTTCGGCCAATTGCTGCATTACGGCCGCAACGGCCCGTTCCGCGGAGAGCGCTGTCGCACCTGTCCGCACAAGGGAGAATGCGATTACTATTTCGACCTCTCGGCCGATCCCTTTCTCGATACGCTCTATGAGGAGCCCTCCGAGGTGGACGGCTATTTCCGGGACGCCTGCGTCTTCCGCGAGGAGATCGACATTCCCGATACGATGACGGCCTCGATCCGCTATGCCAGCGGCGTGCAGGTCTCCTATTCGCTCAACACCTATATGCCGATCGAGGGCCACCATATCGCCTTCAACGGCCATCGCGGCCGCATTGAGATGCGGCAATACGAGAAGCAGCCCTGGACCGAGCCGCCCGCCGACGAGATCCTGCTGGTCAAGAGTTTCGGCGGCGGCGTGGAACGCATCTGGGTGCCGCACGAACCCGGCGGGCATTATGGCGGCGACAACCGCATGCGCGACATGATCTTCAAACCGGGGTCGAACGATCGCCTGCGCCAGCGCGCCGGTTCACGCGCGGGTGCCATGTCGGTGCTCTGCGGCGTCGCGGCGCTGGAAAGCTCGCTCACCGGCGGAGCAACGCAGGTGCAGCCGTTGCCGGCGTGAGGAACGCAAAGAGCTTCGGACAGAAAATTGCCACCCGCGGGTCAGTCATTACGGCGATCTGGCAGGTGGCAGCACCTGCATCGCAAGTCGCATCAGTTCGGCCTGTCGAGAGGCGCCGGTTTTTGAGAAGATGCTGGCGAGATGCGTCTTCGCAGTGCTCGGGGCGATATCGAGACACTGCGCGGCTTCCGCAAGCGTCTGCCCGGAGAGAAGGCTCACGAGAAGACGCTTTTCCGCCCGGGTGAGCTGAAACGTTCTGGCAAGCGTGTCGGCAGCGGTTCCTTCATCCGGCGGCGTGCCGATGAAGATCGCAGCGACGGCGTCCGGTTGTACGTCCCTGCGCCGGTCGCTGCCGGCCATCGGCAGCACATGGGCGACGATCGGCTGTTCGCTCGGCGCATTGAGGTGCACGGCAAGGCCGGTCGCGCCGATTGCCGTCTCATCCTCCGCCGCCAGCTTTATGGCTGTTCTTAGTTCCCGCGAAGCGGCAGGATTGCGCGCTCTCAGAACGCCGCCGATATCCTGCAGTGTATTGCCCTTGCGCAGCATCTTCTCGGCCGTGCGGTTCGGATAAAGGATGGCTCCGTTTCTGTCGGTCAGCACGACGCCGCAGTCGAGAGCATCGAGCGCTCCGGCGAGATGAATGCTCTCGATTTCTTTGGCCTCGAGAACCCGGCTGATCGTCACCGCCCGTCTCAGATGCGGCAGAAGAAGCGCTGCGAGTTCGATCTCCCGTTCGGTGGCGACGCCATAGCTTTGATGATGCATGACGACGAGTTCGGAAACATGCGTCGGTGTCTGCATCAGAAAAATATGCATTACATCCGCGATTCCGAGCGGACCCAGTACTTCCTTCATGTAGGCGGAGTTGGCCAAGTGTTCCTGCGACAGGTGGCGGGAGGCGATGAAAGGCGTGTCGAGGGAAGGCGACACCGCCAACCATTCCGAAAGCCGCGCATGGATTTCCGCCAGATGCCGGTCGCGGCGCTGCCGCCATTCCGGGGTCCAGCCGACGCTCTTGTCGATCAGGAGACGGTCGGTGCGTAAATCGTTGAGCGAAAGAATGATCGATTCTCCCTGGAACACGTCCTTGATGGCAGCGATCGTCGCTTCCCATCGGGATGGGTCGAGGGTGCAGTCGTAAATCATTCCGATCAGCTCGGAGAACTGATGCTCGGGCAGTCGGCTGCTCATGATCGGCCTCCATCCCTGCCCTATCTGCTCTTGTTCAGGTTGCTGCGAGGGCCGGATAGCTCCGTAATTTCTCCTCCAAACGGCTGATGCGCAAGTGTGGGACCCATGGTTGGCTTGCGATGCCCGGCGGGACCCGGCGGGGACAACCGAAAATGCGGGTAAGGGCCGGGTCCTCGGGCACCGTGGAGGCAGCGTCATGTCAATCGCGCCGTCGAGCGCCATGTTCCAATTTCTGATCGCCTACGCACTTGTCATGGTGACGCCGGGCTCGATCATGCTGGCGACCGGCAGCCTGGCGGCATTTCATGGGATCGGCCGGACCTTGCCTTTCATCCTCGGCATCGGTGCAGGAACGGGTGGCGTGGTCGCATTGCTGGGACTGGCGAGCGGGAGCCTGCTTTCCACCGTGCCCCCGGTTCTCCTGCAGCAGGCCGGCGCGGTCGTGCTTCTATGCATGGCGGTAGCCATGATCAGGATGCCCCTTTGCCCGGCAAGCCGGCCGTGTGATTGCAAGGGTTCGTCGCGCGCGTTGGTCGTTGCCGGCGCCATGACCGCCATGTCATCGCCGTTTACGCCGGCCTTCGCGGCGAGCATGTTTGCCGGCCCCTGGTTCGAACTGCGAACACCTGCCATGGTCTTCATGCTGGCGCTTGTCATCTGCCTCGCCAATTTGTCCTGGTATTTTCTGGTCGCCGCGATCCTTTCGCGCCCGCCGGCTCGGGCGGTCATATTGCGTCGTCAAGGCCTTTTCCGCGTCGTTGCGGCGGGATTCCTGAGCCTGTTTGCGCTTTCCTCGATCATGAATTCCCTGGAAATCCGGCCTGGTTTTTGATCGCGTCGGCTGCCCGATGCGGAAATTTCCAAATCCGCTCTGGATGGTTTCGATATTTTGCAGCATCATGCAGAATACGAAAATCCCGAAACCATAATGAAAGCCCGGCATGTATCTCACGCATCGGCAGATGGAGATCCTCGAACTCGCAAAGACCAGCGGCCGTGTCATCGTCGAGGATCTTGCCACCCGGTTCTCCGTAACGCCGCAAACGATCCGCAAGGATCTCAACGAGATGTGTGAGGGGCAGGTTCTCAACCGCATCCATGGGGGCGCCGTTTTCCCGAGCGGCACGGAGAATATGCAATACGAAGCGCGCCGGCAGATCGCCGCCCCGGAAAAGCAGGCGATCGGTGCTGCGGCAGCCGGTCTGATCCCCAACAACACATCGCTCTTCATCAATATCGGCACGACCACGGAAGCGGTGGGGGAGGCGCTCGCCAATCATCACGAGATGATGGTCATTACCAATAATATCAACGTTGCCAATCGTTTGCGGCCGGTTCCCTCGATCGAAGTGGTCATTACCGGCGGGGTGGTTCGAGGGTCGGATGGCGGTATCGTGGGGGAAGCGGCGGTCGATTTCATCCGCCAGTTCAAGGTGGATTATGCGGTGATCGGCGTCTCGGCGATCGACACGGACGGATCGCTCCTGGATTTCGATTTCCGCGAAGTGAAAGTCGCACAGGCCATCATCGCCAATGCACGGCATGTCATCCTCGTGGCCGATTCCACCAAGTTCGAAAGGACCGCCCCGGTCCGCATCGGCCGCATCTCACAGGTCAATACCTTTATTACGGACCATTGTCCCGTCAGCTCCATAAGACGCGTTTGCGCCGAGAATAACGTCGCCTTGGTTGAAACGGGCAAGGTTCACGAAGCGTAGTTCGAAGGTTCGATTGACATTCGTATTCTTTCGTTTCTAATGGATGTCAGTTTCGCTTTCGCGCCCGACTGGTGTGAAGGGAGGGATTGTGGCGTCTTCGGTTTACGATGTTTTTGTCATTGGCGGCGGCATCAACGGCTGCGGGATAGCCCGCGACGCCGCGGGACGCGGCTATGCCGTCGCCCTGGCGGAAATGAACGATTTCGCGTCTGGCACCTCCTCGGGAGCCACCAAGCTCATTCACGGCGGCTTGCGCTATCTTGAACATTATGAATTCCGCCTGGTGCGCGAGGCCCTGATGGAGCGGGAGGTGCTCTGGGCCATGGCGCCGCACGTGATCTGGCCGCTGCGGTTCGTGCTGCCCTACCAGAAAGGCGGCATTCGTCCGGCATGGCTGATCCGGCTCGGGCTTTTCCTTTACGATCACCTCGGCGGGCGCAAGCTGCTGCCGCCGACGCGCACACTCGATCTGCGGCGCGATCCCGCCGGCCGGCCGTTGAAGCCCGTCTTCGGCAAGGCGTTCGAATATTCCGACGGCTGGGTCGACGATGCGCGGATGGTGGTGCTGAATGCCCGCGATGCGGCCGACCGCGGGGCAACGGTGCTTACGCGCAGCAAGGTCGTTTCCGCGCGCCGTGAAGGCGGTCTCTGGTCGATCTCGGTAAAGGACGGCGCGAGTGGCACGGTCAACGTTCATCAGGCGCGCATGCTGGTCAATGCCTCCGGCCCGTGGGTCGATCAGGTCCTGACGGGCGCCTTCGGCCGCAATGGCGTTCACAATGTGAGGCTTGTTCAGGGCAGCCATATCGTCGTGCGCCGGAAATTCGACGATGCGCGCGCCTATTTCTTCCAGAACCCGGACAACCGCATCATCTTCGCCATTCCTTACGAACGGGATTTCACCCTTATCGGCACGACCGACCGAGACTATGTCGGAGACCCGAAGGATGCGAAGATCAGCGAGGAGGAAATCCGTTATCTCTGCGATGCGGCGAGTGAGTATTTCTCCGAACCGGTGAGGCCGGAGGATATCGTCTGGAGCTATTCGGCGGTCCGCCCCCTTTATGACGACGGAGCCTCGAAGGCGCAGGAGGCCACCCGCGATTATGTCCTGAAGCTCGACGAGGGCGAAGGCGCTCCGCTGCTCAACGTCTTCGGCGGAAAACTCACCACCTATCGCCGGCTTGCGGAACATGCGCTGGAGCGGATCGCCGAGGCGATCGGCGCGAAGGGAGCCCCATGGACGGCGACGAGCCGGCTGCCTGGCGGCGAATTTCCGGTGGATGGTTATCCCGCGCAGGTAAAATCGTTGCGGGCGTCATATCCATTCGTCGAGGAGGCCTACGCAGAGCGGCTCGTCCGTTGCTACGGCACGAGGGCTGCGGACCTCCTCGGTTCGGCGACGACAATAACGGCGCTCGGCCGCAATTTTGGTGGTACGCTCCATGAGGCCGAAGTGCGCTGGCTCATGAAGAACGAATGGGCGCAGACGGCGGAGGATGTCCTCTGGCGTCGCACCAAGCAGGGATTGTTCCTGTCGGCGGAGGAGGCCGCGGGATTAGAGGAATACATGGCGGGGGTTCGGCGCGCCGCTTAGAGCGCGCCCCATCTCCATGCCAGAACACCGAGGGTTGGAGGAGGCCCGAGGGATAGATGCTCGAACTGCGTAACGTTTCGAAGATGGTGGGCGGCGAATACCACATTCGCCCGACCGATCTGACATTGCGGCACGGAACACTGAACGTGCTGCTCGGGCCGACCCTCTCCGGAAAGACATCGCTCATGCGGCTGATGGCCGGCCTCGACAAGCCGACCAGCGGCGCGATCTTCTTCGATGGGGAGGATGTGACCGGCGTGCCGGTGCAGAAGCGCAACATCGCGATGGTCTATCAGCAGTTCATCAACTATCCGGCGCTGACGGTTTACGAGAACATCGCCTCGCCAATGCGCATCGCCGGCAAGTATGCCGCAACCCTCGACCGGGAAGTGAGAAAGGCCGCGGACCTCCTGCGGCTCACACCCTATCTCGACCGCACTCCCCTCAACCTCTCCGGCGGCCAGCAGCAACGGACCGCGCTTGCCCGCGCGCTCGTCAAGAATGCCAATCTGGTATTGCTCGACGAACCACTCGCCAATCTCGACTACAAGCTTCGGGAGGAACTGCGCGAGGAACTGCCGAAGATCTTCGCGGCGTCCGGCGCCATCTTCGTCTATGCGACGACCGAGCCTTCGGAAGCGCTTCTCCTCGGCGGCAATACCGCCACCTTGAGCGAAGGCCGGGTGACGCAGTTCAGCGAGACGATCCGGGTTTATCGCGAGCCCATTGATCTCATCACCGCCCGGACCTTCTCCGACCCTCCCCTCAACACGATCGATCTTATTCGATCCGGGGACCGGTTCCTCCTCGACGAGCGGATCGCCATTCCGGTGCCGGAGCATCTCCAGGGTATTCCGGAGGGGCCGGTCACGGTGGCGATACAGCCGCATCATCTCCTCCTCGAGCCTGAGAACGGGGCGACGACACGGCTCTCGGCGCGCACGCTCGTTTCGGAGATCGCCGGTTCGGAAAGCTTCATCCATCTCGATTTTGCCGGCGCGCGATGGGTCATGCTGACATCCGGCATCCAAAACATCGATCCGGACCAACCGATCGACGTCCATATCGACACGTCGCATCTGATGGCATTCGACCAGCAGACGGGGCGCTCGCTGGCGCTCGCGCGGCAGGAATAGGGGCGGTCATGGCACGCATCAACCTCGAACATATCCGCCATGCCTACAGCGCGAAGGCTGCCGCGGTGGGAGAATACGCTCTCAAAGAGGTCCATCACGAGTGGGACGACGGCGGCGCCTATGCGCTGCTTGGCCCTTCCGGTTGCGGCAAGACGACCCTTCTCAACATCATTTCCGGGCTTCTGCAGCCCTCGGAGGGACGCATCCTGTTCAACGGCGCCGACGTCACCGGTCTTTCGACGCAGGAGCGCAATATCGCGCAGGTCTTCCAGTTTCCCGTCGTCTACGACACCATGTCGGTGTTCGACAATCTCGCCTTCCCGCTCCGCAACCGCCATGTGCCCGAGGCGGAGGTGAAGCAGCGCGTCGCCGAAATTCTCGAAATGACCGATCTTGCGGGAATGGCGGGGCGGAGGGCGCAAAGACTGACCGCCGACCAGAAGCAGAAGATCTCCCTTGGCCGCGGGCTGGTGCGGGCGGATGTCAACGCCATCCTTTTCGACGAGCCGCTGACGGTCATCGATCCGCACATGAAATGGGTGCTGCGCTCGCAGCTCAAGCGGCTGCATCGGCAATCCGGCTTCACCATGGTCTATGTCACGCATGACCAGACGGAGGCACTCACCTTCGCCGACAAGGTCGTCGTCATGCATGATGGGCAGATCGTTCAGATCGGCACGCCGGCAGAGCTGTTCGAGCGACCTCGCCACACCTTCGTCGGTTATTTTATCGGCTCGCCGGGGATGAACCTGATGCCCGTCGCGGTCGAAGGGGCGAAGGTTACCGTGGGGGATCAGGCGATACTGCTTTCAGGGGCCCCGAAGATCGATGGCGCCAGCAGGCTGGAGCTTGGAATTCGGCCGGAGTTCATCGAGCTCGATCGTGTGGGCATGCCGGTCACCATCAACAAGGTCGAGGATATCGGACGGCAGAAGATCGTGCGCGCCACCTTCTGCGGTCACGCGCTGTCGATCGTCATTCCGGAGGGCCGGATCATACCGGCCGAGCCGCGTGTGACGTTCAGGCGTGACGCGATCGGCATCTTCGCCGATTCCTGGCGCGTCGGAATGGAGAGCTGAGATGGACAAGACCTGGAACAACAAGGCCTGGTTCATGGTGCTGCCGGTGCTGCTGCTGGTGGCTTTCTCGGCGGTGATCCCGCTGATGACGGTCGTCAACTATTCGGTGCAGGATACGTTCGGAAACAACGAGTTCTTCTGGGCGGGGACCGACTGGTTCACCGATGTTCTGGAATCCGACCGCTTCTGGGATGCGCTTGGCCGCAACCTCATCTTCTCCCTCGTCATTCTGCTGATCGAAGTCCCGCTCGGAATCCTGATTGCTCTCAACATGCCGAAAAGGGGCTGGGGGGTCCCTGTCTGCCTGGTGCTGATGGCGTTGCCGCTGCTCATTCCGTGGAACGTCGTCGGCACCATCTGGCAGGTTTTCGGCCGCGTCGATATCGGCCTCCTCGGCCGGACGATGAACAATCTCGGCTTCGACTACAACTATACGCAGGATGCGTTCGATGCCTGGGCGACGATCATCGTCATGGATGTCTGGCACTGGACGAGCCTCGTGGTGCTGCTGTGCTATGCCGGTCTCGTCTCCATCCCGGATGCCTACTACCAGGCGGCCAAGATCGACGGGGCCTCGCGCTGGTCGGTGTTCCGTTTCATCCAGTTGCCGAAAATGAAGAGGGTGCTGCTGATTGCCGTGCTGCTGCGGTTCATGGACAGTTTCATGATCTACACCGAGCCCTTCGTCGTCACCGGCGGCGGGCCGGGCAATTCGACCACCTTCCTCTCCATCGATCTGGTGAAGATGGCGGTCGGGCAATTCGACCTCGGGCCGGCGGCGGCAATGTCGATCGTCTACTTCCTGATAATCCTGCTGCTGTCATGGGTGTTCTACACCGTCATGACGCAGGGCGATGCCGAGAGAGGCTGAGGAGGGGCGATGAACACGGAAACCCGCAGCCGCTTCGGCTTTCTGATCCCGACGATATACATCATCTTCCTGATCCTGCCGATCTACTGGCTCATCAATATGAGCTTCAAAGAGAACTCGGAAATCCTCGGCGCCTTCTCGCTCTGGCCGCAGAACCCTACGCTTCGGAATTACCGGGTGATCTTCACCGATCCCTCCTGGTATAACGGCTATATCAATTCCATCATCTATGTGGTGATGAACACGGTCATCTCGGTTCTGGCGGCCCTGCCGGCGGCCTATGCCTTCTCTCGCTATCGCTTTCTCGGCGACAAGCACCTGTTCTTCTGGCTGCTTACCAACCGCATGGCGCCACCCGCGGTTTTCGCTCTACCCTTCTTCCAGCTCTATTCCGCCTTCGGACTGATCGATACCCATATCGCGGTCGCGATCGCTCATTGCCTGTTCAACGTGCCGCTGGCGGTCTGGATTCTCGAAGGCTTCATGTCGGGCGTGCCGAAGGAGATCGACGAGACGGCCTATATCGACGGCTATTCCTTCCCGAGGTTCTTCGTGAAGATCTTCATGCCGCTGATTGCCTCCGGCATCGGGGTGGCGGCCTTCTTCTGCTTCATGTTCTCCTGGGTGGAACTCCTCATCGCCCGCACGCTGACGACCACCGACGCCAAGCCGATCTCCGCGACCATGACGCGGACGGTCTCCGCTTCGGGGCTCGACTGGGGAGTGCTGGCTGCAGCCGGCGTGCTCACCATCATCCCCGGTGCGCTGGTGATCTACTTCGTCCG
This sequence comes from Rhizobium moroccans, assembly GCF_057559155.1. NCBI lineage: Bacteria > Pseudomonadati > Pseudomonadota > Alphaproteobacteria > Hyphomicrobiales > Rhizobiaceae > Rhizobium > Rhizobium moroccans. Next base: position 24,685 of record NZ_JBHFJG010000001.1, read on the forward strand.
CAACTACATCGCCAAGGGCTTCGCCCTGGGGAGGGTGTGATGGCCACGATACCCAATCGCAACAGGCGCTGGCCCCTTGTCCTTGTCGCAGTCCTTCTCGTCTACGGCCTTGCCGCCGTATCGCTTGCCATGTCCCTGCCGGTCGAGGACGGCGAGCGGGACTGGTTCGCGCCGCTGGTGCCCGGTGGGTGGATGGCCTGGTCGTTTCCGACGGCCATGTTCTTTCTCACCATATTCGCACTGCTCGCGCTGATGGGCGTCTGGGAATATGCACGGCCCGGCGGGGCGCCGCGTATCGGTATATTACGCTTCGAGACGACGCGCGGCGACCGGCTGTTCGTGTCCCTGCTCGGAGCGGCGTTCATTCATCTCGCATGGCTGGGTCTGGGAGGACCCAGCCTGTGGTGGGCTCTCGCCCTGTCGGTGGTCTACGCGATCGGCGTATTCCGCTTCGTATGAGGCAAAGCCAATGCGGCTGCCGGAACTGCTCCGGCGACCGGCCTAAAGAAATGCACTCGCAAACTGGGAGGTTTAGCTATGCGACGGCATCTTATGACAACGACGGCAGCCATGCTGCTGGCAATGACCGGCTCGGCTTTCGCCGGCATGGAGGAAGCCAAGCAGTTCCTGGACAAGGAAGTCGGCGACATGTCGGCGCTTTCCCGCGCCGAACAGGAACAGGAAATGCAATGGTTCATCGACGTCGCCAAACCCTTGGCGGGCATGGACATCAAGGTCGTTTCGGAAACCATCACCACGCATGAATACGAATCCAAGGTGCTGGCGCCGGCCTTCACGGCCATCACTGGCATCCGGATAACGCACGATCTCATCGGCGAAGGCGACGTGGTCGAAAAGCTGCAGACGCAGATGCAGTCCGGCGAGAACGTCTATGACGCCTATGTCAACGATTCCGACCTGATCGGCACGCATTGGCGCTACCAGCAGGCGCGCAGCCTGACGGACTGGATGGCGAACGAGGGCAAGGACGTCACCAATCCCGGGCTCGATCTTCAGGACTTTATCGGCCTGAAGTTCACGACAGCACCGGATGGAGATCTCTACCAGCTTCCCGACCAGCAGTTCGCGAACCTTTACTGGTTCCGTTACGACTGGTTCAACGACGAGAAGAACAAGGCGGATTTCAAGGCCAAGTACGGCTATGACCTCGGCGTGCCGGTCAACTGGTCGGCTTACGAGGATATCGCCGAATTCTTTACCGGGCGCGAGATCGACGGCAAGAAGGTCTATGGACACATGGACTACGGCAAGAAGGACCCCTCGCTCGGCTGGCGTTTCACCGATGCCTGGCTGTCGATGGCCGGCAATGGCGACAAGGGCCTGCCGAACGGCTTGCCCGTCGATGAGTGGGGCATCAAGGTGGACGAGAAATCGCGTCCTGTCGGCTCCTGCGTGGCGCGTGGCGGCGACACGAACGGTCCCGCTTCCGTCTATGCCATCCAGAAATATCTCGATTGGATGAAGGCCTATGCGCCGGCATCGGCCCAGGGCATGACCTTCTCCGAATCCGGTCCCGTCCCGGCCCAGGGCGAGATCGCCCAGCAGATGTTCATGTACACGGCCTTTACCGCGGACATGGTCAAGGAAGGGCTTCCGGTCGTCAACGAGGACAACACGCCGAAATGGCGCTTTGCGCCTTCGCCCCACGGAGTTTACTGGAAGGACGGCATGAAGCTCGGCTATCAGGATGTGGGCTCGTGGACGATCCTGAAGTCGACACCCGTCGACCGCGCCAAGGCGGCCTGGCTCTACGCTCAGTTCGTCACGTCGAAGACCGTGGACGTGAAGAAAAGCCATGTCGGGCTGACGCTCATCCGCGAAAGCACGATCCGGCACCAGAGCTTCACCGACCGGGCGCCGAAGCTCGGAGGCCTGATCGAGTTCTATCGCTCGCCGGCGCGCGTCCAATGGTCGCCGACCGGTACCAACGTGCCGGATTATCCAAAGCTCGCTCAGCTTTGGTGGCAGGCGATCGGTGATGCGTCATCGGGTGCGAAAACCCCGCAGGAGGCCATGGACTCGCTCTGCGAAGAGCAGGAAAAGGTCCTTCAGCGTCTCGAACGGGCGGGCGTACAGGGCGATATCGGACCGAAGCTCGCGGAAGAGCACGATCTTGAATACTGGAACAAGGATGCGGTCGCGAAAGGCAACCTCGCGCCGCAGCTCAAGATCGAGAACGAAAAGGAAAAGCCGATCACGGTCAACTACGACGAGCTCGTGAAAAGCTGGCAGTCGAACTAAGTGATGCATGGCCGGGGATATGCTCCCCGGCCATTTCCATCGGCGGTCAGGATGGCTGCCGTCAGTGCATCAATGCGCATGCGCTCCGCCGGGCCGGGCGACCTCTTTCAGGCCCATGCCGGCGGCAGCGGTTTCAGCGAGTGCCGCGTCGCCTATGGAAACGACGCCGGTCAACCGCTTCTCCCGGCTGACGACCGGAAGGCGCCGGACCTGGATATCGCCCATGTTATGAGCGACCTCATCGACATCCTCGTCCTCGAAGCAGTACTTGACGTCGCGGGACATCACCTCGCGTACCTTCGTATCGCCCCCGAGACCATCGGCGACGGCGCGGATGACGATGTCGCGGTCAGTGATCGTTCCAACCAGCCGATCATCGTCTCCCACCGGCAGGAATCCGATTTCCCGATCCGCCATTATCCTGGCGATTTCGGCAATCGTCTGCTGAGGGCTCGCGATCTGGACGTCGCGGGACATGATTTCCGAAACTTTCATGACTGACACCTCCCTTGTTGAATTGTCGAGCATGCCTTCAATGTTATTGAACCTCGAATGTTCCGGTGAGTGACGCTTCGGAAAGCGCGTGCTTGCGGGCCTCCTTCCACATTATCTCTATCCCGGCGGCGTCCGGTACGGTGAGCTTCGGCACGTCGAGCGCCGCAAGCCGGAAATGATAGTGATGGACGCCATGACCTTTCGGTGGTTGGGGGCCGTCGTAACGGGCGTTGCCGAAATCGTTCTTGGAAAAACGAGGGCCCCCGCCCGGAGCGGTATCGGCGCTCTCCGGCAGCTCATTCCAGCTCGGCGGGATGTTGAACACACCGCAATGGCGGAAGGTGCCGCTCAGCGCGTCCGGGTCCTCGATGACGAGGGCGAAGCTTTTCACCTCGGCCGGTGCGCCGCTCCATTTGAGGGGAGGCATGAGGTTTCTGCCGAGGCGTGTGTATTTCTCCGGTATCGGCGTATCATCCGCGAAGGCTGGACTAATCAGAGTGAGGCCCATCATTCTCTCCCTGGCTTGTAGAGTTCAGTGTAGTTTTTCCGGATCGGGCCAGAGCGCCTGCACGTCCTGCGGCAGGGCGGCCCGAACTTTGCGGACTTCGCCCGGATCGATGTAATGGGAGAGCACTCGGAATACGGAGCGTACCGCCTCCTTCGTATCCACCGGGCGAGAGAAGGAAAGTTCCTCGTTCACCTGGGAGAGAAACTCATCCAGGGACCGCGAGCGGGTGGGCTGTTTCGAAGGTTCGTACTGGTCGTAATAGGCGCCTCTTACCAGGAGCGGCAACTGTGCCGATAGGTGGGCGGCGAGATCGGGTTGCAACCTGTCCCGCAGCGTGTGCAGCACCGCACCCAGCATGTGCCAAGCAAGCTGACGGTCCGGTCCGTGGTCCTCCATGAGATCGTCCAGCCAGGTATTGGTGATCTGCAGGGTTTTGTCGAAAACCTGAATACCCGTAGCACTCATGGCTTCACCTCCATGACGACGTTTCGTACCCGTCGAACTACCTTTTCAAGGCATGGTTCCTTGGCGATTTCGATTTGCGGGCGGCTGAGTTGCGAGCCGTTTCCTCCGGCTCCCGCTCTTCGATGAAGATGCCCCAGGCCGCGATGAAGAGCGCGGTGACGAGCGGCCCGATGACGAAGCCGTTGACGCCCAGCAGCGATATGCCTCCGATCGTCGAGATCAGCACGAGATAATCTGGAAGCCGGGTTTCCTTTCCGACCAGCGGAGGTCTCAGAAGGTTATCGACAAGGCCGATGACGAAGATGCCGACGAACACCAGAATGGCGGCCTTGATCCAGGAAACGGCCAAAGCGAGATAAAGCGCGGCGGGTATCCATACGAGTGCTGCTCCGACAGCCGGAAGCAGGGACAGGAAGGTCATCAGCACGCCCCATAGCAAGGCGGGCTCTATGCCGAGGGCCCAGAACGCAAGGCCGCCGATCATGCCCTGTATAACGGCGATGATGATATTGCCCCGGATCGTGGCGCGAATGACGGAGGTGAACCTCGAGGTGAACTGCCGCGTATGGGAGTCGCTCAAGGGAATGGCGCGCCGGATGGTGCGGGCGAGAAAACGGCCGTCGCGGAAAAAGAAGAAGAGCATGTAAAGCATCACGCCGAAGGTGACGAAGAACTGCAACGTGTTCTGGCCGACCGTTAGAACACGTCCGGCGAAGAAGCGCCCGCCCTGCATGAGGGCCGAGGAAAGCCGCTCCTGTAGCGCGGCGAAACCATCCACCTGCAGCGAACGAAGCCATTCGCGAACGAACAGGGGCAGGATTTCTTCCGCTTGCCTGAGGAGGTTGCCCAGATCGATCTCGCCGCTGCTGATGCGCTGATAAAGGCTATTTCCCTCCTGGATCAGCGAACTCAGGATCGCTAGCCCCGGAATGATGACGAGGCAGAGGCACATGAGCACGGAAAGCGCCGCAGCGGCATTTCGATGTCCGCCGAGGCGGTTTTCGATCCGAACATGGACCGGAAAGAAGATTATCGCCAGCACGATCGCCCAGAAAACTGCGGAGTAGAAGGGCAGGATGACGGCAATGAAGGCGATCGTCACCAGAACGAGGAGGACATAGAAGCTGATATGCTGCACGGACATTCCGATGCCTCCGATCGCGAACGCTCGGTTAACGGCATAATTCAGCAATGCGTTCCGGCAGCCCGGTGGAAGTCAGCTCCGAGGGGCCGCTGTGCTGCCGCGGATCTTCAACGTGGTGGGCAATACGACCGGATCCCGCCGGCCGCTCTCATTGCCTGCCAGTATCTTCAGAAGCAAGGCCATGGCCGTTCGACCGATCTCCGTGCGCGGCTGGCTTACGGTGGTCAGCGGCGGATAAAAGGCCTTGCTGAAATAAAGATCGTCGAAACCGACGACAGAGACATCCTCCGGCACTTCGTAGCCGAGCCGGCGCAGCTCGTGCACGGCGCCATAGGCCATCTCGTCATTGGCGACGAAGATGGCCGTGGGCGGTTCGGGCAGTGCGAGGAGCCCGCGGCAGCATTCTTGTCCGCTTCCTAGGAGGTAATCGCCGCGTACTTCGTAACCTTCTGGGATCGTCAGCCCAGCCTCGCGCATCGCCTGCCGGTAGCCTTCTCGGCGATGGATGCTCAGGATTTCGGGTACGGGGCCGGTGATATGCGCAATCCGCCTGTGACCGAGCGAGATGAGATGCTCGACCGCCTCGCGCGCGGCGGCGACATTATCGATCTGGACATGGGGAAAGCCGGATTCGCTGATGAGTTCGAGTGCAACGACCACCGGCAGGTCCGCCCGGAAGCGTATCGTCTCCTCGCTTGCGGATGGCAGCTTGCCGGTCATCAGGATCATGCCGTCGGCATGTCCGTCGCGCAGCATGTTGAAATATTCGGTTTCGCGGGTGGGATCGTTCTCCGTATTTCCCATCAATACCGCGTAGCCGGCCTCGCGCGCCGTGGCCTCCACCCCCTTCAGGATGTCCAGATAGAACGGGTTGCCGACATCCCGGACGACGAGGAGAACGGCCTTGGATTTACGGGTGCGGAGATTGCGGGCGCTGACATTCGGACGGTAATCCATCTGGCGCGCCAGTTCATGAATGCGCCTGCGGGTCTCCTCCGTCACCAGATCGCTATCGCTGAGCGCCCGGGAAACCGTGGCGACCGAGACGCCTGCCAGTTCCGCAATGTCCTTGATCTTCGGCCGATCGCCCATGTGAACCCCGCCTGTCAGGCGATGAATATCGAATGGGCAACGCCGCCCGATCACCGCATCATGTTCCGATCTAGCGGGATAGCCGATGTACGGAAAAAATGAAAATCGAATAGAGCAGGCAAGCGTTTCACCGAAAGATTTTGCAGGAAAAACTGCTGGCCGTTTCCGTAGGAGCGGCTCCGTATTGACACTTCTTGTATACAGGCCTTACCTTAAATTTCGGCTAGGAGGAGGGAGGCTGCGGTCATGCATGTACGTCTGACCGACGTCGACCTGGCCGTAAACTTAGAGGGGTGGCGGAGGCTTTTCGGAGAGTGCTGACTTGGATGTTCATGCTCCAGCGAGCTCCGAAAGCATACGGCATGTATACAGTTGCCAACAGCCTGCCGCCATAACCGCAGCGCTATCGCGAGATAGCATTGAATGAGTTCGGCGGAGGAGGCCGCCGGGCGTAGAAGGCGCCACTTAAGCTCAGGGAGGAGCAGAAATGGTAACGAGAAGAGGGTTGATGGCGGCGAGCATTGCGCTTGCCGGTTTCATGGCATTGCCGGCAGTGGCTCAGGAAACCGTCAAGATCGGCCTGATTCTGCCGATGACAGGCCCCTTCGCCTCGACGGGGCGACAGGTGGACGCCGGTGTCAAAGCCTATATGTCGCTGAAGGGCGACACGGTTGCGGGTAAGAAAATCGAAGTGGTGCTGCGTGACGATGCCGGCGTCGCGGACCAGACGCGGCGCATCGCGCAGGAACTCGTGGTCAATGAAGGCGTGAAGATGCTGATGGGTTTCGGACTGACGCCGCTTGCCATGTCCGTCTCGCCCGTCATCAATCAGGCCAAGATCCCCGCGATCATCACCTCGGCCACTACGTCGGCGATCATGCCGCAGTCCGAATACTACGTGCGGACAAGCATGGCCGGACCGCAATCGGCCGTGCCGGTCGCCACCTGGGCCGTTCAGAACGGCTTGAAACGCGTGGTGACGCTGGTTTCCGACTACGGCCCTGGGATCGATATCGAGAAAGGTTTCACCGAGCAGTTCAAGAAGGAAGGCGGGGAAGTCGTGGAGGCCGTGCGCGTGCCGCTCCAGAACCCGGATTTCGCGCCCTTCCTGCAGCGTGTGCGCGATTCCAAGCCGGACGCGGTCTTCGTTTTCGTGCCCTCGGGCGTCGGCTCGCTGTTCATGAAGCAGTTCGTCGATCGCGGTCTGGCGGAGGCCGGTATAAGGCTGATCGCTACAGGCGATGTGACCGACGATGACCTTCTGAACGGGATTGGTCCTGCGGCCAAAGGCGTCATCACCGGACATTTCTATTCGGCCAATCACGACAGCCCGGAAAACAAGGCATTTGTGGCGGAAGTCCGCAAGACCAACAACATGCGGCCCAACTTCATGTCGGTCGGCGGCTATGATGCCATGCATCTGGCTTATGCCGCCCTGGAGAAGACCGGCGGCGATACCGATGGCACAAAGCTGGTGGATGCCATGAAGGGCATGGAGTGGGTGAGCCCACGGGGACCGATCGCGATCGACCCGGCCACGCGCGATATCGTGCAGGACATCTATATGCGCGAGGTGAAGGAAGTGGATGGCGAGCTCTACAATGTCGAGTTCGCCACCTATCCCAAGATTCGGGACCCGAATGTCGCTGCCAAATGAGAGCTCCTTCGTATCGTCGAGCGGGGCCGAGAGTAGTTCGGGAAGGCCCGTCCATAAGCAAGCGGATCGATGGCCCGAATCCTCGTTATAGCGAGAACTTATAACCGTGGCAGGCGATATGATGAAACATCGAGACGCCTCGGAGCTAGGATGCGACAGCTTTGCAGGTGGGGTTACAGAGGAGCGATCGAGGAGGAATGCCGCCGACGAGCTTGCCTTACGGTGCGGTTCATAAGCGGGGTGAAATGAAGGGCTAGGCTGGCTGTGGCGCTTCTTATGAAGGGCAGCAGTCTTTTCGCCGTCGCAAGCCTATCAAAAACCTGGGAGGGAGGAATTCATGATGAGAGGAATGTTGCTCGGTGCCGCGAGCCTGATGATGGCGCTCATGGGTGCGCTGCCGGTAGCGGCGCAGGAGGTCGTGAAGATCGGCCTCATTCTGCCGATGACCGGCCCGTTCGCATCCACCGGCCGGCAGGTTTCCGCCGGGGCCAAGACCTTCATGGAAATGAAGGGCGACACCGTTTCCGGCAAGAAGGTCGAGCTGATCATCCGGGACGATGCCGGCGTCGCGGACCAGACACGCCGCATAGCGCAGGAGCTGGTCGTCAACGAAGGCGTGCAGGTGCTTGCCGGCGGCGGCCTGACGCCGCTCGCCATGGCGGTCGCCCCGGTCGCCACCCAGGCCAAGGTTCCCATGGTCGTCACGTCCGCCGGAACTGCGGCCATCACCAAGGCGTCGGAATTCATCACCCGCACTTCCGGCACTCTGCCGCAATATTCGCTTCCCGTCGGAACCTGGGCGGCTCAGAACGGCATCAAAAAGGTGGTGACGCTCGTCTCCGACTACGGCCCCGGCCTGGATGCCGAGAAGTGGTTCACCAAGGAATTCACCTCGAAAGGCGGTGAGGTCAGCGAAGCTGTCCGTGTGCCGCTCCAGAATCCCGATTTCGCGCCCTTCCTGCAGCGTGTGCGCGATGCCAAGCCGGATGCGGTCTTCGTCTTCCTGCCTTCCGGCGTCGGTTCGCTGTTCATGAAGCAGTTCGCCGATCGCGGCCTGGCCGAAGCCGGGATAAAGCTCATCGCCACCGGCGACGTCACCGATGACGATATCCTGAACAGCATGGGCAAGCCCGCTCTCGGCACGATCACCGGCCATTTCTATGCGACCGCGCACGACAGCCCGGAGAACAAGGCCTATGTCGAGGCTTTCGAGAAGGCCAATAACGGCATGCGACCGAATTTCATGTCCGTCGGCGGATATGACAGCATGGCGCTGATCTATGCCGCGCTTGAAAAGACCAAGGGTGACGCCAGCGGCCCTGGCTTCATGGAGGCCGTGAAAGGCCTCTCCTGGACGAGCCCGCGTGGCCCGGTCTCGATCGATCCGGAAACCCGCGACATCATCCAGAACATCTACATGCGCGAAGTGAAGGAAGTGGATGGCGAGCTGCACAATGTGGAGTTCGAGACCTTCGCCGCACTGAAGGATCCGGAAAAGGCCGAGGCCAAGTAGTCGCTGCGAGCAGCCGGGGACAAGGTCTCCTGATCCTCGGCTGGCTGAACTGTCCTGCTTCCTCGTGACCATGGGCCGAAGGAATGCGGGATGCGGTTGCCAATGAACGCAGGTCCGCCATGGAAGGCGGGCTGCCTCAGAAGAAGAGCCAATGCTGACAATATTGTTCGACGGTATCGCCTACGGAATGCTGCTGTTCATTCTGGCCTGCGGCCTGACCATCACGCTCGGTCTGATGAACTTCATCAATCTGGCCCATGGGGCGTTTGCCATGGCCGGAGGCTACATCACCGTCGTGATGATGAACCGTTACGGCATCTCGTTCTATTGGTGCCTGCCGGCGGCCTTCCTGCTGACCGCCGCTATCGGCGCGATCCTGGAGCGGACGCTCTACCGCTGGCTTTATCAGGCGAGCCACCTGGATCAGGTGCTGTTTTCCGTGGGCATCGTCTTCATGTCGGTTGCCGCCGCCGATTATTTTATGGGCGGGCAGCAGCAACTCATCAACCTGCCGCCTGAGCTTTCGGGGCGCATGGAAATTCTGGGTGTCGGGATCGGCCGCTATCGGCTTTTCACCATCGTCGTCTGCGCGGTGCTTGCAGTGCTGCTTCAACTCATTCTCTCAAGGACGCGCTTCGGAAGCCGTCTTCGCGCGGCTGTCGACGACCGGCGTGTCGCAATGGGGCTCGGCATCAACGTCTCCTTCGTGTTCGCGCTCACCTTCGCCTTCGGCTCCGGGCTTGCCGGTCTCGGGGGCGCCATGGGAGCTGAAATCCTCGGACTCGACCCGAATTTTCCGCTCAAATTCATGATCTACTTCCTGATCGTCGTATCGGTTGGCGGCACGTCGACCATTTCGGGCCCGTTCCTTGCGGCCATGCTACTCGGCATCGCCGACGTGGCGGGCAAATATTATGTGCCGGCCATCGGTCCATTCGTGATCTATGCATTGATGATCGTCATGCTGATCATCCGCCCGAACGGTCTCTTCGCGCGGGGAGCCGGACGATGAACGCCATCTCGCAGGATGTCACGGCAATGACCGATTCTTCCGCCGCAACTGCGGAAAGCCGCGCGGCGAAATTCATGAAGCGGCGCAACCGCATCAGATTTTACGAGATCCTGGTGTGGATTGCGGCTATCGCTGCGATCTTCGTGGCGCCGACGAAACTCCTGATCCTGACCGAGATTGCCATATTGGCCTTGTTTGCCGTCTCGCTCGATCTTGTGCTGGGCTTTGCCGGAATAGTCTCGCTCGGGCATGCCGCCTTCTTCGGGCTCGGAGCCTATATCGCCGGTCTGATGGCACTGCATTTCATCGCCGAGCCGGTGGTCGGCCTGATCGCGGCGGGGCTTGTGTCCGGAGTGCTCGGGTTCCTTACGAGCTTTCTCATCTTGCGCGGTTCCGACCTGACCCGGCTGATGACGACGCTCGGCATCGCGCTGATGATGGCGGAGGTCGCCAATCAAATGGCCTGGCTGACGGGCGGCGCGGACGGCCTGGGCGGCTTTACGGTCGGCCCGATCCTCGGCACCTTCGAGTTCGATCTCTTCGGCCGTAATGGCTATATCTACTGCCTCGTCGTCCTCTTTTTGGTTACCATGATCGCCAGGCGGCTGGCATTCTCACCCTTCGGCCTCTCCCTCAAGGCAATCAAGGGCAATCCGATGCGTGCCGGCTTGGTGGGGGTGCCGGCAAGAAGGCGCATCGTGGCCGTCTATAGCCTGGCTGCGGTCTTCGCCGGCATGGCGGGCGCGCTGCTTACCCAGACGACAAGTTTCGTCTCTCCGGATGTGCTTGCCTTCCACCGTTCCGCCGACCTCCTGATGGTGCTGGTCATCGGCGGCACCGGATATCTCTATGGCGGCATATTCGGGGCGATCATCTTCACGCTGCTGAAGGACTGGCTGTCGGTGGTCACCCCGCAATACTGGATGTTCTGGATCGGGCTCATTCTCGTGGCAATGGTGCTGACCGGCCGGGATCGGCTTGCCCGCTGGATCGAGTTCCTGCCCGACCGCTTTTCGAGGAAGGAGGCAGGCCGATGACCGGCATTGTTCTCGAAACCAAGGGCCTCAAGCGGCGTTTCGGGGCCTTTCTCGCCACCAACGACGTCAACTTGAAGGTGGAACGCGGCGCACGCCACGCGCTGATCGGGCCGAACGGCGCGGGCAAGACCACGCTCATCAACCTGCTCACCGGCGTTCTGCCGCCTTCCGAGGGAAAGGTCTTCCTGGAAGGCGAGGATATCACCTCGCTCGCCTCCTTCCGGCGGGTGAAGCGAGGGCTGACCCGCACCTTCCAGATCAACCAGCTTTTCACGGATTTCACGCCGCTGGAAACCGTGGCACTGGCGATTGCAGAGCGGGAAGGCACCGGCCATAACCTCTGGCGTTCCATAGCCGGCTACGGCGCGGTGGTGGACGAGGCGGCCGCCTTGCTTGATCGTTTCGGTCTCGCTTCGGTGATGGGTGAGAGGACAGCCATCCTGCCCTATGGCAAGCAGCGGCTTCTGGAAATCGCGCTTGCCTTTGCGTCGAAGCCGCGCGTGTTGCTTTTGGATGAGCCGGCGGCCGGGGTGCCGGAGGACGAGCGCCACGAAGTGCTCGCCATCGTCTCCGACCTACCCTCCGATGTGACCGTGGTTCTGATCGAACACGACATGGAGCTTGTCTTCTCCTTCGCCAGCCGCATTTCGGTACTGGTGGCCGGCGCGATCTTCACGGAAGGCACGGTCAGGGAAATCTCCGCCGATCCGCGCGTCAAGGCTGTCTATCTGGGGGAAAACGCATGAGCGAACCGGTGCTCGTTACGGAAAAGCTGGTCGCGGGTTATGGAGAGGCGAGCGTCCTTTCAGCTATCAGCCTCAGCCTTTCTCAAGGCAGGACCCTGGCGCTGCTCGGCCGCAACGGCACCGGCAAGACGACGCTTGTGGATACGCTTGCGGGACTGACTACATATCACTCAGGAACGATCCGGCTGATGGGTCGCGACATCACCAGACTTCAGGCCGACCGGCGCGCGGCGGCAGGCATCGGATGGGTGCCGCAGGAGCGGAACATCTTCAAATCCCTGACCGTGGAGGAAAACCTGACGGCGATCGCCCGTCCGGGTGCCTGGTCGGTGGAACGGGTCTATGCCATGTTCCCGCGGCTCAAGGAACGGCGCCGAAACCTCGGTAACCAGCTCTCCGGCGGCGAACAGCAGATGCTGGCGGTCGGCCGGGCGCTGATGGTCAACCCCAAGCTGCTGCTGCTGGACGAGCCGCTGGAGGGGCTTGCTCCCATCATCGTGGACGAATTGCTCGCTGCCATCCGGCGCATCGTCGAGGGGGAGGGCATCTCCGCCATCATCATCGAGCAGAAGGCACGCAAGGTGCTGCCGCTTTCGGACGAAGCCGTGATCCTGGACCGCGGGGCCATCGTCTACCAGGGCGCCAGCGCCGATCTTCTCGCCAATGAAACGGTGCTCAGCCAGCATCTGGGGGTGGAGAAAGGCATCCGGCACTAATCGACGGGGCTGCTGGATAAGCCAGGCCGGGAACCAAGTGGGGTCGCGGTGATTATTCCTTGAAATGCCCGGAAAGCTCCGGCCTTCGAGAGGAAAGTCCGCGATGGCCTCGCAGATCCATATCAGGCATTACCAGGGTCCCGCGGGCGGCTGGGGTTCCGTTCATTCGCTTCTGCGCAATGCGGTTCGCAGCAGGGCCCGTCTTTCGACCATCGATGCGCTCCTGCACCAGAACAAGCCGAAGGGTTTCGCATGCGTGAGCTGCGCCTGGGCAAAACCTGCGCATCCGCATCCGGCGGAATTCTGTGAGAACGGCGCCAAGGCGACCTTCTGGGAACTGACAACCAGACGCGCCACGCCGGAGTTTTTTGCCGCGCATACCGTTTCCGAACTGCAGAAATGGGACGATTACAGCCTGGAAGCTGCCGGGCGGCTGACGCATCCGATGCGCTACGACCACCTGCTCGACATCTATGAGCCTGTTTCCTGGGAAAGCGCCTTCGAGGAGATCGGCCGGGAGCTTAAAGGGCTCCGCGAAAGCGAGCCAAAGAAAGTCGTCTTCTACGCCTCCGGCCGGGCCTCGCTCGAAGCTTCCTACATGTATCAGCTTCTCGCCCGGCTCTATGGCAACAACAACCTGCCGGATAGTTCCAACATGTGTCACGAGACGACCTCGGTCGCACTTCCGGAGGTGATCGGCCAGCCGGTCGGCACGGTCAGGCTCGACGATTTCGAACATGCCGACGCCATCTTCTTCTTCGGGCAGAATACGGGTTCGAACAGCCCCCGCATGCTGCATCAGCTTCAGGAGGCGGCGCGGCGGGGCTGCACGATCGTAACTTTCAACCCGCTGAAGGAGCGTGGGCTGGAGCGCTTCACCAACCCGCAGAACCCGGTCGAGATGCTGACCGGTGGAGAGACCAGGATCAGTCATCGCTACTATCAGGTGAAGGCGGGTGGCGATATCGCAGCGGTGCTGGGGATGTGCAAATCGCTCTTCGAGCGCGAAGCGGCTTCGGGCGGCATACTCGACCATGCCTTCATTGCCGAGCATTGCCACGGGTTCGATGCGTTCAGGGCGTTCGTCGAGGAGCAGTCCTGGGGCGTGCTCGAAAAGGAGGCCGGCCTCACGCGCGACGAAATGGAAGAGGCGGCTGCTGCCTATGGCCGCGCCAATGCGGTGATGGCGGTCTACGGCATGGGGCTTACCCAGCACAGGCTCGGCGTGGACAGCGTTCAGATGCTGGTGAACCTGCTGCTTTTGCGAGGCAACATCGGCAAGCCCGGTGCCGGTATTTGCCCCGTTCGAGGCCATTCCAACGTGCAGGGGCAACGAACGGTCGGCATCGCCGAAAAGGCGAACCTGGTGCCGCTCGAGAGACTCGCCGAACTCTATGGCTTCGACCCGCTACGCGAGGACGGTATGACGACAGTGGATGTCTGCCGCGGCATTCTCGACGGCGAGGTGCGCGCCTTCATCGGTCTCGGGGGCAATTTTTTGCGGGCAGTACCCGATACAGGGCCGATGGAGGAAGCCTGGCCGCGAATGCGGCTTACCGTTCAGGTGGCGACAAAGCTCAACCGCGGCCACCTCTTCAATGGGGATGTGGCCTATCTGCTCCCCTGTCTTGGAAGATTGGAGCGAGACGAGCAGGCGACGGGCGCGCAGGTGGTGACGACGGAAGATTCGACCGCCTGCTTTCACGCTTCGAAAGGGCGCTATCAACCGGCAGCCAAGCATCTGCTTTCCGAGCCGAAGATCATCGCCGAGATCGCCAAGGCGGTGCTGCCGCCCAATCCGCTCGTGCCTTGGGACGAATGGGTCGCTGACTATGGAAAAGTGCGGGACGCCATCGAAGCCACCTGGCCCGAGACGTTTCAGGATTTCAACAGCCGCATGTGGACTCCCGGCGGTTTCGAGAAGCCTTTGCCCGCCCGCAAGCGTGAATGGAAAACCGAGACGGGCAAGGCAAATTTCAAGGTTCCGAAGGCGCTTTCTGCAAGCTTCGACAGCGGCACGCAACAGGATGTGCTGCGGCTCATCACGCTCAGGAGCAACGACCAGTTCAACACCACCGTCTATGGCTATCGCGACCGCTTCCGCGGCGTCGAAGGTACTCGCATGGTGATTTTCCTCAATCCGGCAGATATGGCGCGGTTCGGCATAGCAGAGGGCGCCGATGTGACGGTGCAAACGGTTTCCACCGACAACGTCACGCGCTCCATTTCCGGTCTTCGGGCGGTACCCTACGATGTGCCGCAGGGCTGCTGTGCGGCTTATTATCCGGAATGCAACGTGCTGGTTCCGCTCTGGCAGCATGCGGAAAAGAGCAAGGTGCCGGCTGCCAAATCGGTGCCGGTGCGGATCGCTGCCGGAGAAGGAAAGAATGGAGTAAACCTCGGGAGGTCACTTGTCTCATGATTATCCGGTCTGGAAGCTGTCTCTGCGGTAAGGTCAGATATGCCGTCAGGGATGCCCCGTTGAGGTTGGGCCTTTGCCATTGCGCCGATTGCAGGAAGGAAAGCGGATCGAGCTTCGTGACCTTCGGCATCTGGCCACGCCAGGCTTTCGAAAGCACGGGCGAGGTGAAGTATTTCCATGGACGCGGCTTCTGCCCCGAATGCGGCTCGCGCGTTTTCAACGCCGGCGGTGGCGACGAGGTGGAAATCCGTGTGGGTTCTCTGGACATGGCGCCGACGGATCTCGAGCCGACCTATGAAATATGGGTGAAGCGCCGCGAAAACTGGCTGCAGCCACTGCCGGTTCAGCAATTCGATGAAGACCGGACATGATGCCATGCCGTCAAACAGCCTGATCGAAAAAGCGATCGCCATCGCGACCGAAGCGCATGATGGCCAGTCGAGCAAGACCGGCGAGCCTTTCATCGAGCATGTGCGGCGTGTCGCCGAGAGCCTGGAAGGGGATGACGAAAAGCTCGTCGCCTGGCTCCACGATGTCGTGGAAAAAGGCTCCGGCTGGACACTCGACCGGCTGCGGCAGGAAGGTTTTCCGGAAAGGATCGTCGAAGCGGTCGATGCCATGAGCAAGCGCGACGGTGAGGATTATTTCGTCTTCGTGCGGCGTTCGATCGCCAACCCGCTGGCCCGGCCGGTGAAGCGGGCCGATCTGACCGACAACCTGTCGCAGACGCTGCGCATGGGCGGCGATGGCTCGAAATTCACCGAGGGCTTGCGCATTCTCAAGGAGAAATATCCGGAACCTTGAGCTTTTCCTGCCGTTCGTCTGACGAGGCATGACCCGTATTCAAGACAGGAAGGACCGCCCCATGGAACTTCGATCGCAAGTTGCCCTGGTAACGGGCGCAGGCTCCGGGATCGGCAAGGCAGCCGCCGTCAAGCTTGCCGCGGAAGGCGCGAAGGTGGGCGTGCTCGGGCGAACCAGAAGCGAGATCGAGAAGACCGCCGAGGAGATCAGGCGGGCAGGCGGCGAGGCCCTGGTGCTCGAGGCGGATGTTTCGGATGAAGCCGAGAT
Source organism: Rhizobium moroccans (assembly GCF_057559155.1). NCBI lineage: Bacteria > Pseudomonadati > Pseudomonadota > Alphaproteobacteria > Hyphomicrobiales > Rhizobiaceae > Rhizobium > Rhizobium moroccans. Next base: position 40,825 of record NZ_JBHFJG010000001.1, read on the forward strand.
GCGCGAGGCGTTCGATAGACTTGCGAGCGAGTTCGGACGGCTCGATATCGTCGTTGCCAATGCCGGCATCAACGGGGTGTGGGCACCGATTGACGATCTGAAGCCGGAAGAGTTCGACCAGACGATCGCGGTCAACCTGCGCGGCACCTATCTCACCTTTCATGCGGCTGTGCCGCATTTGAAGAAGCAGGGCGGCTCCGTGGTGGTCGTATCGTCGATCAACGGCAATCGCAGCTTCAACACGCCGGGCGCGACGGCCTATGTGGCGACCAAGGCGGCGCAGGTGGCGATCGTCCAGCAGCTCGCATTGGAACTCGGCAAGCATGGAATCCGCGTTAATGCCGTCTGTCCAGGCGCGATCGACACCAATATCGACGACAACACGACTTTGCGCGCCGAGAAGGAAACCGCCGTGCCGGTGCAGTTTCCGAAGGGTGATATCCCGATCACCGGCGGTAGGGCAGGGGAAAGCGAGGATGTGGCCGAGGTCATCCTGTTTCTCGCCTCGGAGCGTTCGAGGCATGTGACCGGCGCTCCGATCTTCGTCGATGGCGGGCAAGGCCTGCTCAGATAATTTCCATTCCGCCTGAAACGCTCTATCGTGGTGCATCGCCATCTTTCCGGAGCTTCCATCCATGTCATCCCGCCTGCCGCCCGAAACGGCCCCGCTCGTTGCGATCGATCTTCAGACCGGAATGTTCGACGGGCTGGCGGAGCCGCCGATCCATGATGCCGAGGGAATTGCGGCCCGTGTCCGCGTGATCATCGAATGGGCGAGAGGCAGTGGCCGCAAGGTCGCCTTCATCCGTCATGACGGACCGGAGGGTGACCCGCTGGCACCCGGCGCGTCCGGCTGGCCCGTTTGGCCGGCGCTCGGCCAGCGAGACGACGAGCCGACCTTTGGAAAAAGCGTGGGCGATGCGTTCAGCAATCCGGAATTCGCACGGTGGGTCGACGACCAGCAGACCAGCGAGGTTGTCCTCGTCGGCGCGCAGAGCGACTTCTGCGTGGCGGCGACGGTCAAGGGTGCCCATGCTCGCGGATTGAAGGTCACGGTTGTCTCGGACGCGCATAGCACCGTGGACCAGCCGGACGAGACAGCCGAAAGGATCATCGCACGCAAGAATGCCGAGTTCGAAGCCGTCGGTGTCAACCTGTTGTCTAAGCAGGGTTTAGTCGGTTCGCCGGCTAAGTAATCGCAGCGAGTTCGAAGCGTCGGGTGATGCCGATCGCCTCCAGAAACATCTCGTCATGGCTGACGACCATCAGCGCGCCATCATAGGCGCGCAATCCCGCTTCGACGGCCGCGATCGAATCGAGATCGAGATGATTGGTCGGCTCATCGAGAATCAGCAGGGAGGGGGGATGCGGGCCGCCGAGAACGCAGGCCAGACCCGCTCGCAGCATCTGCCCGCCGGAGAGGTTTCCGGTGATCTGCAGGGCGGCATCCGCCCGAAACATGAAGCGGGCCAGGGCCGCGCGACAGGCATTCTCGTCCGCATCCGGATTAAGCAGCCGGAAATTGTCGCGGATGGAAAGGGAGGGATCGAGCAGGCTGACGCGCTGATCGAGCATGGAAAACGGCACCATGATTCGCACCGAGCCTTCGCGGGGCTGCAGTGCTCCGGTGACGAGCGACAGCAGCGTCGTCTTGCCGGAACCGTTCGGTCCCGTGACGGCCAGCCGCTCCGGCCCGGTGATTTCCAGCGAAAGGCGGCGCAATACCGGCTGTTCCCGCGAGTAGCCGGCCGTCACACCCTCGATCCGCAGCACCGTCTTATTCGCCGGTAAGCCTGTCGAGGGCAGCTTGACGGAGAACGGCTGCAGAACCTCGATCTTCTCGCGCGCGGCAGCGGCGTCTTCCATGGCCAGTTCTTGCCGGCGCCCTGCAAGGCGGGCATGGTCGCCGCTGGTGTTTTCCGCCCGGCGTTTCAATCCTCCCGCAACGATGCGCGGCATGTCGCCCCTGGCCGCCTTCTTGCGTCCGATGCTGTCCCTGCGCGCCTTACGCTCGGCCCGCTCCTGCGCGCTACGGGCGACTTCCGCCACCCGCTTTTGCGTTTCCGCCAGATCGTGTTCGGCTGCGGCAAGCTCCAGAGCCTTGCGTTCGCGATAAGCGCTCCAGTTGCCGCCATAACGGGTCGCTCCCAGCGTCGTCAGCTCGATGATAGCGTCCATGGTTTCGAGCAGTTCACGGTCGTGGCTGACGACGATCGCGCCGCTGCGCCAGGCGGCAAGGAGATCGATCACCGCCTGCCTGCCGTCGCGATCGAGATTGTTGGTCGGCTCATCGAGTATCAGGAAGTCCGGTTCGGCAAAGATGGCGGCGGCAAGCGCAGCGCGGGTGCGTTGGCCGCCGGAAAGGGTGAGAAGCGGAGTGCGGATTTCCGCATCCAGACTGGTCCGCGTCAGTGCTGCAGCCACGCGCGCTTCCAGCGTCCAATCCGCCAAAGTCAGTTCCTCGGTCGTCGCCTCTCCCATCTCGGCGCGGCCAAGCAAGGCAAGCGAATCGCGTATGCCGAAGAGATCGGCAACCGTTTCCTCCGGCGAAACCTGAACGCTCTGATGCAGCACATGCAGGCGGCCGGAAACGGCAACCGTGCCGGATTGCGGCGTCTGATCGCCGGCAATCAGCTTCAGAAGCGTGGTCTTTCCGACGCCGTTGCGGCCGACAAGGCCGGCGCGCTCGGCGCCGAAGCTCAAGGAAAGATCTGTGAAAAGCGGCCAGCCGTCAGGCGTGGACCAGGAAAGATCGGAAAGCGTTATGGATGCGGGCATGGATCGGCAAGTTCCCAATGGCAAGGCGAAGCGGCTTTGCTGTCGGGGTGAAATCCATGATGCGTCACATCCTGTTGGAACTGCGGGTGAACCCTACTTATGGCGGCAACGTGCCGGCTTCAAGCCCGCGGGAGCGCTTCAGGCGCGCTCCGCCCAGACTTTCGCAAGTTCGACCAGCGTCTTGACGGCCTTTTCCATATCCTGCCTGCTCACCCATTCGAGCGGGGAATGGAAGGCATGGCCGCCGGCGAAGAGATTGGCCGCAGGCAGTCCCATGAAGGATAGCCGGGAGCCGTCCGTACCGCCGCGGATGCTGCCGCGCACTGGCTGCATGCCTGCGCGCCGGATTGCCTCGATCGCGTTCTCGACCACTTGGGGATGATGGTCGAGGACTGCTTTCATGTTGCGGTACTGTTCCTTCACGTTGAAGCTGAAGGAAGAGCCCGGATAGGCCGCCAACACCTCCTTCGTGATCCTCTCCAGCAAGGCCTCCTTCTCGGCAAGGCCCTGTTCGGTGAAATCTCGGATGATGAAGCTCAAGCTTGCCTTCTCCATCGAGCCGCTGAGGTCGGTCGGGTGAATGAAGCCTTCCCTGTCCTTGGTGGTTTCGGGAGCGATCTCCTTCGGCAGCCGGTCGATGATCGCGCCGGCGATCTTGATCGCGTTCTCCATCTTGCCAAAGGCGAAGCCCGGATGAATGGCGACGCCTTTGATGGAGATTTCCACGCCATCGGCGGAGAAGGTTTCGTCCTCGATCGTGCCGGCGGTTTCACCATCGACCGTATAGCCGAATTCGGCGCCGAGCTTGGCGAGGTCGACCTTGTCGACGCCGCGGCCGATCTCCTCGTCGGTGGTAAACAGAATGCGGATCGTGCCGTGCTCGATATCCGGGTTGTTCACGAGGAACTCGGCGGCCGCCACGATCTCGGCAATGCCCGCCTTGTCGTCGGCGCCGAGCAGGGTCGTTCCATCGGTCGTGACGATGTCGTTGCCGATCTGGTTCAAGAGTTCCGGGTGCTCGTCGACGCGGATCACCTGCTCCGGATCGACGGGCAAGCGAATGTCGCCGCCCTGATAGTTCTTCACGATTTGCGGCTTCACGCCGGTGCCGCTGAAATCCGGCGCGGTATCCATGTGCGAACAAAAGCAGATGACCGGCACCTGTTTGGTCGTATTGGAAGGAATGGTCGCGTAGACATAGCCATGCTCGTCGAGATGAGCATCCGAAAGGCCGATTGCCAGCAACTCCTCTACCAAGAGCCGGCCGAGCACCTTTTGTTTTTCGGTCGAGGGCTGCGTCTTCGACTTCGCATCGGATTGGGTATCGATGACGACATAACGAAGAAAACGGTCGAGAACGCTATCGGTCATTGTGAAATCCGGGACAAAGGACGAGAGCCCGAACTGTAGCGGGAAGAGACGGTTGCGTGAACGATAATCTTAATACCGCGAGCCTTCTTTGATCGTCGCTGACAGGAGCTTCACCAGCGGAGCAATCGCGGGCCGAGGAACGCGCCAATCAGGCCCGTCACCAATATCCCCAGCGAGTACCATATCAGCACGAAAGGCATGCCGTTCTCAGTGCAGAACCACGAATAGATCCAGGCGCCGGCAGCACCCGAGGCAATGCCGGCAATAAAGCCCGCGAGCCTGAGATCGGCCGGCGCGGCACCGCGAAGAACCCAAAAATTCCCGGCAAGCACCGGAACCGCGAATGCCAGGATCAGAAAAGGGCAATGCAGCGCCGACGATCCGAAAATAAGGGCCGGATAGATCTCCTCGGGAGAGGACAGGAGCTGCGTGGCGGCGATCACCGCCATTGTGGCCACTATGATTGCTGCGAGCTTGAAAAACCGTCCTTGCGATCCGTCAGGACGGGCAAGATGACGAGCCGCGGTGAAGGCGGCCAGCGCAAGCAGCGCATTGTAGGCGGATTTGATCCAGAAGACCGGCAGTGTCACCGCTTGGGCCATATCGACGCGAAGTCCCAGGATCGCCAGCATGAGGGCAAGCGAAATGGCCAGGGCGGGAAGAACGCCCAATACAAACCGGCGTTCTAGCGCGCGGCGCGGCGTCGGCCGCAAGTCGCGCACGAGAGCCTCGATCATGTCATCCGTCCGCTTCACGTATCGCCTCGCAATCTTTGTGAAAGAGCCTTGATGCCCCGGTGAATGCCGACCTTGATCGCCGATTCCGTCTGGCCGTAGCGATCGGCGGTGTCGGAGACCGACTGGCCTTCGAGCCTTACCTGGCGGATGAATTCCCGCTGCTTGGCCGGCAGGGTTTCGAGAAGCCGCTCCACATCCATCCGCGCCGTCAGGGCCTCCTCTCCGAAACCGTCTTCGATATCTTCGGCGAGTTCAATTTCCGCTGCGGCCCGACCACCGTGCCCGCGATGGTGATCGATCAGCTTGTAACGGGCGATCGCAAAGAACCAGGCTGTGAAAGGCCGCTCCCGGTCATAGGTCGCCTTTCGGGAATGCAGTGCCAGCAATGTCTCCTGGACCAGGTCTTCCATATCCGCTCTGGTTCCGCCTCCCATCCTGCGGCCGTAATAGGTTATGAGCAGGGTGCGCAGGGAATGAAGCAAACGCCGATACGCCCCCTCATCCCCGTCGAGGGAGAGAAGCATGAGCTGCTTCAAACTTTGTTCCGAATTTGCGTTTGTCATGCCGTTTCATCGGACATTCGTGGAAAGAAGCGGATCGGTTACACGAGCCGGCAAAAATCATTCCCCTGCAATCGATATCACATAGGCGCGAAACTGTAACGGGATTCCAATGACAGCGAAGGGATGGCGGTGAACCTTCGGTATCCGGGCGTTGGGCAAGGCCGACTGCATGCACAAGGCCGATATGGAAAAGGACAGCATGAAGAAAGCCGAAATGGCGAAGGCTGCGATACCATGAACTGATGCAGCTACGGCCGTGGGATATCGGTTCCGCGGCCGCTTTCTTCGTTGATCGCACAAGGGCCCGGTTCGCTGCCGGTGTAGGCGCGATCAGCCGTCCGCATCCGCAATCCTCCTGCACAATCGAAAATTCTCGTCTCGACCCTTGCATGCAGAAACTTAGTGTACTAATTAATCTGATAGATGAAACTTAGCGCACTAACATTATGCCTACGATGAAACGCGACACCCTCTCTTCCGAATTTCTGGAATCGATCAACAAGGCGAGCCGCAAGATCCACACGGCCTTCAACCAGCAGGTGACGGCGCATGGATTGACCTATCCGCGCGCCCGCGTCCTCTTTCGGCTTGCCAAGAAGCAGGGCATGACCCAGAGCGAACTTGCCTGCGAGATGGAGCTCGAGCAGGCCACCATGGTTCGGCTTCTCGACCGCATGGAGGAAAACGGCGTTATCGAACGGCGTCCGGATGCCAATGATCGGCGCGTGAAGCTCATCGTTCTCACTCCTCATGGAGAGGAGCAGGCGGCACTCGTGAAATCGATCGCCGACCGGATGCGCATGCGGATCTTCGCCGATATCGACGAGGAGGACCTGCGCGCCTCCATCGCGCTTATCGAAACCATTGCAGCCAACATCGCCGATCTGGAGATTGTCGATGTCTCTGCGTGAAGCCTCCCAAGCAACGGATGAACAGGATGATGATGAACGGCGGGCTGAGCCCGCCGAAGCGGTTTCTGCGGCTCCCGAGCCTCCCAAGCCCGCTGCGCCTGCCACACCGCCCGCCTTCGCGCCGAAGCCTCCATTGTTGACCGCCGCCTATATTCTGGCCGGCGCGCTGATCACTCTCACACAGGGTCTCGGCCTGAGCTTCCTCTCCACGAACCTGCAGCAGATCGCCGGTCCCATGGAGCTGACGCAGGTGGAGGCGACCTGGCTGATGGCCGTTTACCTCTTTCCGAACGCCAGCCTCACTTTGCTGCTTTTCAAGGTGAGGGCCCAATATGGGCTGAGGAACTTCGCGGAAGTGGCGATCGTCGTCTATCTCCTCGTCTGCCTCGCCCATCTCTGGGTCAACGACTATCACAGCGCGCTCGTGCTGCGTTTCTTCGCAGGCGTTGCGGCAGCGCCGATGACCTCTCTCGGCTTTCTTTACATCCTGGAGCCCCTGCCGCCTGCAAGGAAGATGAACATAGGCATCTGCATTGCGCTTACGGCCTCGGCGCTTGCAACACCGGTTACAGGCCTCATCTCGCCTGCCCTGATGGATATCGGCGATTACCATGCGCTCTACCGGGTAGAGATGGGGCTTGCGATGATTTCGCTCGGTCTCGTCTATCTTCTGCCGCTCAATTCGCCGCCGAGGGCCAAGGTCATCAGCACGCTCGACGTGGTGAGCTACATCTTCCTTGCGGTCGGGCTCGGCTCCTTCGCCATGGCGCTCACGGTGGGGCGGACCTACTGGTGGCTCGAGGCGGACTGGCTTGCCTGGCTGATCGTCATCGGGATCGCGGCCTCGGCGATCTTCGCGGCCATCGAGCTCAACCGCAAGAACCATCTCGTCGACATCCGGTGGCTGACCTCGCGCGAAATCCTGCATTTCACCGGCGTCCTGATGGTCTTCCGCATAGCGCTGTCGGAGCAGTCGAGCGGCGCGGTCAACTTCCTGCGCAATGTCGGAATGCTGAACGAGCAGATGGCCGGTCTCTACTGGGTCATGCTGATCGCGGCTCTCGTTGCAGGCATGATATGCGCCGCCTTGATGAAACCTGGTCGGGAATCGCTGATCCACGCCGTGTCACTGATCCTGATCGCCGTCGGCAGCTATATGGACAGCCGCTCGACCATTCTTACCCGGCCGGAGCAGATGTATCTGAGCCAGGCGCTGGTGACCTTCGCGAGCGGTCTCTTCCTGCCGCCGGCGCTTGCCGTGGGCATGGGGGCGGCGCTGAAGCGGGGACCGAACTACATCCTCTCCTTCCTCGTGGTCTTCCTTGCCACGCAGAAGGTCGGAGGTTACCTAGGCAGCGCTCTTTACGGCACTTTCGTACAATGGCGGGAGCAGTTCCATTCCTTCCGGCTGGTCGCGCGGCTTGCCTCCACCGATCCGCTCGTCGCCGCCCGGCTGAAGCAGCTCGGCGGGGCCTATGGAAAGGTCCTGGCAGATCCGGGTCAGCAGACGCTGCAGGGCGCCGCTTCTTTTTCCCGACAGGTATCGCAGCAAGCCTATGCGCTCGCCTACAACGACTCGTTCCTTCTGACCTTCTATCTCGCGCTTTTCGCGCTTGCCTGCTTGGTCATCCATGTCGGCTGGCGCAATCGCGAACGATTGCGGATCGGCTGGAGCCGTCCAGCGCCGACCGCCGCCTGAAACAACAATCCGCAAGAACAAGAAGAAACTGCCATGACCAAGATATTTCGCTCCATAGCCACTTATATCGCTCTCTTCATCGGCGCAGCCGGCATTCTCGTGGTCCTCTATGCCTGGAACCTGCCGCCCTTCCACGGGTCCGTGGAAATGACCAACGACGCCTATGTGCGCGGCCAGGTGACGCTTCTCAGTCCCCAGCTCGCCGGCTATCTGGTCGAGGTTCCCGTCCAGGACTATCAGAAGGTGAAAAAAGGCGATCTCGTCGCCAGGATCGATGACCGCATCTATGCCCAGAAGCTGGAGCAGGCGAAGGCCACGCTCGCGGCCGCGGAAGCGGCGCTTGCCAATTCCGAGCAGAGCCGCAAGTCGGCCGAAGCCAAGATCGCGTCCGCCAGGGCAGCGGTCGAGAGCGCCAAGGCTGCCTTCGAGGCGGCCAGAACTGCCTATGCGCGCACCCAGAACCTGCTGGAAAAGAACATTGCCAGCCAAAGCGAATGGGAGAAGAACCGCGCAGCCTTCGACCAGGCTCAGGCAGCCGTCCATCAGGCTGAGGCCGCCGAGCTCGTCGCGCAACAGGACCTCAACACCATCGTCGTCAGCCGGCGCTCGCTCGAAGCCAATGTCGAGGGCGCTCAGGCGGCCGTAAGGTTGGCCGAGATCGACCTCCAGAATACGCGCATCGTCGCTCCTCAGGACGGCACGCTGGGCGAGGTGACCGGGCGGCTTGGGCAATATGTCTCCGTCGGCACTCAGATCGGATCGGTGGTGCCAGATCGTGTCTGGGTGGTGGCGAATTTCAAGGAAACCCAGCTCGATGGCATGAAGCCTGGGCAGCAGGTGAGCTTCACCGTCGATGCGCTCGGGCATCAGGCCTTCATCGGCCGCATCGAGCGCTTCGCGCCGGCCACGGGTTCGGAATTCTCCGTCATCAAGGCGGACAACGCGACCGGCAATTTCACCAAGGTTGCCCAGCGCATTCCTGTCCGGATCGCCATAGAGCCGCAGCAGCCTTTCACCGACAGGCTCGTCCCTGGCATGTCGGTGGTCGCAAGCGTGGACCTCGCGCAGGGCGATGCGGCTGCGGCTCGAACGGCCGCCAACTGACCGTTGCCGCCAACGGTCAGTGAAATATCCGGACGGAGAGCGCCCCGCGCCTGTTCAGCTTTTCGGCGCGGGGCGTTTGCTGTTCGGCTTCAAGCTTCCCGGCTGGAACAAAGAGGATGGCGTGCGGTTAGAGGATACCAACAAGGGAGAACCGCAAAATGGCCGAGACCGAAACCCGTTCGATTTTCGTTACCGGGCTAAAGAACGCTCATGCAATGGAAAATCAGGCGCTTTCCATCATGAAGCCGCAGGTGAAGCGGATTGAGAACTATCCGGAAGTCGCGAGGAAGCTCGAACAACATATCCGCGAAACAGAAGGACAGATCACCAGACTGGAGGAAGTACTGGACAGCCTTTCCGAAGACAGGTCCATGCTGAAGGATGTGGCGCTTTCCTTCACCGGCTCGATGGCCGCTATGGGGCATTCGATTGCCGGCGATGAGATACTGAAGAACTCCTTCGCCAGTTTCGCTTTCGAGAACTACGAGATCGCGGCTTACAAATCGCTGATCACCATCGCCGATCTCGGCGGCTTTCCCGGTCATGTCGCAGCGCTGAAGGCCAATCTGGACGAAGAAATGGCAATGGCGAAATGGCTCGACGAGAACCTTCGTTCCGTCACCGTCAAGTTCGCCTCGCTCAAGGAAGCCGGAGAAACGGCCAAGGTTTGACCCGGCCTGTTCGCTTACCGCGCATTAAATCGCCCTCTCCGCATCAGCGGGGAGGGCGTCTGAATTTTAAGTGCAGCTGAGGCGCGTTCTTTAGTCTTGAGATGCTCAGTGGGCCGGGCGCGTGCCGCCGCCCTTCTTTTCGGCATCATGCGTATGATGGCTGTCGCGTTCGCCGCCGCCGCCGGAGACCCGGCTCTGCGAACGACGATCGGAATCGGCCGGCGGTTTCTTGACCTTCAGGGGTTCCTTGGCGTTTTCATGGGAAGCGCCCGGTCCGCCCTGGCGGATACTGGCCGGCGTCTTTTCGGATGTCGACATTAAAACCTCCTCAGCGGTCCTGCTGATAACCCTGATGGGTGGTGTTGATCTTGGTGTTGCCCTGCTGGCCCTGCTTGGCGGGATCGTTTGCCGCATGCGATTTGCCCTGCCGTTCGTCTGTCGCATGGCTCTGTTCGCCGGAGCCCTTGTGACTCAGGTTTTCAGGGGGAGTTGGAGGGAGTCGGCTGCTCATGCTGGACCTCCTTTAGCGGTTATGGTTCTCGCAGACCTAACCGGCACAGACCGCCAATGTTCCGCGATCCAGGAACTCCCGCAGCCGTTGGACGTTCGAGCCAGAGAGTTGAGGGAGGCTTCCGATGGACCAATTCAGCGAACAGCCCGCAACCCACGTGATAGAGCAAGGGTTTTCGATAGAGCGTAAATGGTGGCACACCTCGACCGTCTACCAGATTTATCCCCGCAGTTTCGTCGACAGCAACGGCGACGGCATCGGAGACATCCCTGGCATCGCGTCGAAGCTCGACTACCTGAAGGCGCTCGGGGTCGGCGTGATTTGGCTATCACCGATCTACGCCTCGCCGATGGACGACAATGGCTACGATATCTCCGATTACCAGGATATCGCCCCGGAATTCGGCACGCTTGCCGATTTCGATCACCTCGTTGCGGAGGCGAGACGCCGCGATATCGGCGTCCTGCTCGACCTCGTGGTCAATCATACCTCGGACGAGCATCCATGGTTTATCGAGGCACGAAAATCGATCGATAATCCCTATCGCGATTTCTATATCTGGCGGCGGCCAGGGGCGGACGGCGGATTTCCGAACCGCCTGAAGTCATCCTTCGGTGGCCCGGCCTGGACGCTCGATCCGGAAACGGGCGAATACTATCTGCATCTGTTCTCTCGCCGCCAGCCGGATCTTAATTGGGAAAACCCAAAGGTTCGTGCCGAGATCTACAAGATGATGAATTGGTGGCTTGAGCGCGGTATCGCCGGCTTCCGCATGGACGTCATCGATTACATCGGGAAAAAGGTCGATCAGGAGATCGTCAAGGACGGCCCGCACCTGCACGATTATCTGCAGGAAATGCACCGCGAAACCTTCGGCAGCCGGAACGTGCTCACCGTCGGGGAAACCTGGAGCGCAACGCCGGGCTCGGCGCTCCTCTATTCCGGCAAGGACCGCCGGGAACTTTCGATGATCTTCCAGTTTGAGCACGTCACCCAGCAATGGGACGAGAAGTTCGGCAAATGGCGCCCGAAGCCCTTCGATCTGGTGCGGCTCAAATCCGTGCTCAGCAAATGGCAATACGCGCTTTCCGAGGACGGCTGGAACTCGCTGTTCTGGGGTAATCACGACCTGCCGCGCGCCGTCTCCAAATATGGCAACGTCACCGGTTATCACATGGAATCAGCCAAGATGCTGGCCACCGTGCTGCACCTGATGAAAGGCACGCCCTTCATCTATCAGGGGGAGGAGATCGGCATGACCAACGTGCCCTTCACCAAGATCGAGCAGTACCGGGATATCGAGACGCTGAACATGCACCGGCTGCATGTCGAGGCGGGCTACTCGCCGGAAGACTTCCTCCGGGGCGCCAATGAGAACGGCCGCGACAATGCCCGCACGCCCATGCAATGGAGCGCTGCTCCGCATGGTGGGTTCACGACCGGTGTCCCGTGGATCGAGGTCAACGCCAACTATCCGAAGATCAATGCCGAAAGCGCGATGACGGACGAAAACTCGGTCTGGAATCATTATCGCAAACTGATCGAGCTGCGTAAGAAACATCCGGTCATCGTCTATGGCCTCTACCAGTCGTGGCTGGATCAGCATCCGGACATATTCGTCTATTCCCGCACTTTGAAAGGGGATCGGCTGGTCGTGGTGGCCAATTTCACGCCGCGGCCGATATCGTTGACCATTCCTGACGAACTGCAGGTTTGCGGCGAGTGCCTGATCAGCAATTACTCGCCCGTGAAGGAGCTCTGTGAAGGTGTCGAGTTGAGGGCTTACGAGGCCTTCGTGATCCTGTGTAAGGCGCCAGCGAAATAGACTGGAACTTCGAGCGCTGCTGGATGTTCGTTAGCCGTTTTCGCTCCCACTACCGGAACTGCCATGAGCAGCCCTTCGAAGTCCGTCAGCTACCAAACATCCCGTCGCTGTTCCCCGGGACGCCGTTATCCGGTCGGTGCCGAACTGGTCGATGGCGGCGTTTCCTTCCGTGTCTGGGCTCCGGCCCGCAAGCATGTCTCCGTCGTGGTGGAAAACGGAGACGAGTATGCCATGGCGGCCGAACCTGATGGCTATTTCTCGCTGCATGTCCCCGGCATGACGGCCGGGACGCTTTACAGCCTGAAACTGGATGGCCTCGATGAGTTGCTGGCCGATCCGGCCTCCCGTTTCCAACCCCGAGGCCCTGCCGGTCCCTCCATGGTGGTCGATCCTTCTGCCTACCGATGGCAGGACGGGGACTGGCCGGGAATATCGCCGCAAAGGCAGGTGCTCTACGAGATGCATATCGGCACCTTCACGAAGGAAGGTACATGGGCCGCGGCGGCCTCGAAGCTCGACCACTTAAGGGATATCGGCATCACCTGCCTGGAGGTCATGCCCGTCAATGAATTCAACGGTACCTTCGGTTGGGGATATGACGGCGTGCTGCCCTATGCGCCGACCCGTCTCTATGGCGGACCGGATGATCTGCGCATCTTCATCGATGCTGCTCACCGCCTCGGGCTCGGTGCAATCCTGGATGTCGTCTATAACCACTTCGGCTGCGGCGAGCGCTTCGGCGACTTCTCCGCCGACTATTTCACGGACCGCTACCGCAACGACTGGGGTGCCTCCATCAATTTCGATGGGGCGGGCAGCGCCGCCGTCCGCGAATTTTTTTCCAAGAACGCGGCCTATTGGATCGACGAATTCCATTTCGACGGGCTGCGGCTCGACGCTACCCAGGCGCTTTTCGATGACAGCGATGAGCATGTGATCGCACTGATAGTGCGGGAGACGCGTGCCGCGGCCGGAAAGCGTCAAATCTATCTGGTGGCGGAAAACGAGCCGCAGGACACCAGGCTGGTGCGATCGCCGGAAAGTTCCGGCCACGGGCTCGACGCGCTCTGGAATGACGATTTTCACCATTCAGCGATGGTGGCGCTGACGGGCCGCAATGAGGCCTATTACCACGATCATCGCGGTCAAGCGCAGGAGTTCGTTTCCTCCGCCAAATTCGGTTATCTTTTTCAAGGCCAGAGATATGACTGGCAGGATGGGCCGCGCGGCCGTCCGGGCCTGGACCTCGCGCCTGAAAACTTCGTCCACTTCCTGCAGAATCACGACCAGATCGCCAATTCGGGCACCGGCCTGCGCATGGACAGGCTGGCTTCCCCCGCGCGCGTCAGGGCCATGACGGCGCTGCTGCTGCTCGGACCGCAGACGCCGATGTTGTTCCAGGGGCAGGAGTTCGGTGCTTCGAGCCCGTTCCATTATTTTGCCGACCAGGGAGGCGAGCTGCTGGAAACTGTCCGTCAGGGACGCATCGAATCTCTAAAGCAATTTCCCAGCCTCAGGGGGGAGGACTTCGCCCGCAACATGCCCGTTCCCGGCGATCCGGATACGTTCGAGCGTTCGAAGCTCGATTGGAGCGAATGGGAGAAGAACGCCGATGTCGTCGCTCTCCATCGCGATCTTCTGAAGATCAGGCGTGAGCAGCCGGCCTTCGATCCAAGCAGGAGCAGGGTTGACGGCAGCGTTCTTTCGGCCTCCGCCTTCTTGTTGTGTTACCTGTGCGGGAATGCGGGCGATGAACGTCTGTTGCTCGTCAATCTCGGCAAGGATCTGGTGGTTTGGAGCCTGCCGGATCCGCTTCTTGCGCCTCCGGAAGGCATGCAATGGCGGGTCGTCTGGTCGAGCGAGGATCCTGTCTATGGTGGCAGCGGCGTCCGCCCGATCGATCTGCAACGGCATTGGACGCTGACAGGCGATTGCGCTCTGCTTTTCGCCGCCACGCATGCCGAGCTTCCGCCGAAGCCAAACCCCAAGCAAATGCGGGCGTGGCAGTTGCATCTATCCGGCGTCGAGCAGGAAAAGAGTGGCTGACGGCAAAGCACGCGATCTTCGCAAACAGCTTGTGACACCCACCCGACTTGCTGTAAACCTACCCGCAGACAGGGGCGTCCGGCAAAGCCGGGCTGAGAAGCACCCTTTGAACCTGAACCAGATCATGCTGGCGGAGGGAGTCGTTCGGGCCATATCCCAAAGGATGTTCGTGGCCCGCGCCGCCCGCCTCGTGAAGAAGGGCGACAATGGATAGGACAGGACCCACACCCGGTCAGATGCTGGCGGCCATGCGCGCCGCAAATCCTCTCGTGCAATGCATCACCAATTATGTGGCGATGAACATCGCGGCCAATGTGATGCTCGCCGCGGGCGCTTCGCCCGCCATGGTGAGCGCGGAGGAAGAGGCAGGCGAATTTGCCGGTATCGCTGGAGCTCTGACGATCAATATCGGCACGCTTTCCGGCGATTGGATCGGGGGCATGAAGAACGCGGCAACGGCAGCCGGGAAGGCCGGCAAGCCCTGGGTGCTCGATCCGGTTGCGCATTATGCCACCGGCTTCCGTCGCAGTGTCACGGCGGAGCTGATTGCGCTGAAGCCGACCATCATCCGGGGTAATGCTTCCGAGATTATGGCGCTTGCGGGCGGACCGGCGAGTGGCCAGGGCGTGGACAGCGGCGACAGCGTTGACGTCGCCGAAGGTTCGGCCCGCGCGCTTGCGAAACAGCACGGCTGCACGGTCGCGGTTACCGGCGCGGTGGATTTCGTCACTGACGGCCGCGATGCCGTGCGCATCGCCGGCGGTTCGGCTCTCATGCCGAAGGTTACCGCGCTGGGTTGCTCGCTCACCTGCCTCATCGGCGCTTTTGCAGCCGTGACGCCTGCATATCCTTTTGGTGCAGCGGTTGCTGCGCTCGCGACCTTCGCCGTCGCCGGCGAAGAGGCGGCCCGAAAGGCTTCGGGTCCCGGTTCCTTCTCTCCTCTTTTCCTCGATCAGCTTTCCGCTCTCACCGACGAAACGCTGGATGCAAAAGCCGGGATCACCATCGCATGAAGAAAAGCTTCGATCTTTCGCTCTACCTCGTTCTCGATCCCGATCTCTGCCAGGCGATCGGCATGGTGGAAACGGCCGCCTTGCGGTTTCGGGCGGCGTAACCATGGTGCAGCTTCGCGACAAGCATGTCGATACCGGAAGAATGATAGAAACCGGGCGAGCGCTGAAGGCGACCCTTGCCGGCAGCGGTGTGCCGCTGATCGTGAACGACGACGCAGAGGCGGCGATTGCGATCGGTGCGGAGGGCCTGCACGTGGGGCAGGACGATATTTCGGCGGAGGCCGCCCGCGCGCTGATCGGTCCGGACATGATCCTGGGTCTATCGGTGCAAACCGGCAAAGAGGCGATCCCGGCAGACGCAGTCTTCGTCGATTATGCCGGCATCGGCCCTGTCTTTCCGACATCGACCAAGCCGGAACACGCGCCCGCGATCGGCTTCGAAGGGTTGAGAAAACTCGTCGGTATTTCGTCCGTGCCCTCCGTCGCGATCGGCGGGATCAAGGCTGAGCATGTGGCTCCCGCGCTTGCGGCGGGTGCGGCCGGCGTCGCGGTGGTTTCCGCGATCTGCGGTGAGCCTGATCCGAAAGCGGCCGCCGAACACCTGATGCGCGAAATCCGGAAGGCACGCCGATGATCTGTAATATCCTTTCCATCGCCGGCTCCGATCCTTCCGGCGGCGCCGGCATTCAGGCGGATCTCAAGACGTTTTCCGCGCGCGGCACCTATGGCATGGCGGTTCTGACGGCGTTGACGGCGCAAAACACGCAAGGGGTAAGCGGAGTGCATGCCGTGCCGCCGGGCTTCGTCGCGGATCAGATTCGGGCGATCTTTGCAGATATTCGCGTCGATGCGGTCAAGATCGGCATGATCGCCAATGCCGCGATCGCAGAAGCCGTGGCCGATGCGCTGGCACCTAACCGCGGCATGCCGATCGTGCTCGATCCGGTGATGATCGCCAAGGGCGGTGCACCGCTGCTTTCGAGCGATGCTGTCGCGGTCGTCACCCGCAAGCTGCTGCCGCTCGCCACGGTCATTACTCCCAACCTGCCGGAGGCGGCGGCGCTGCTTGGTGAGGAAGTTGCGGAAAGCCGCCAGGATATGGCCACGCAGGCGGAACGTTTGCGCGCGCTGGGTCCGGGCGCGGTTCTGGTCAAAGGGGGTCATCTGCCCGGTACCGAAAGTCCCGACGTCCTCGCCAGCGCCGATGGCCTCGTCTGGTTCGAGGCCCAGAGAACACCAACGCGCAACACACATGGAACCGGCTGCACCCTCTCAAGCGCGATTGCCGCGGAGCTCGGCAAGGGAGCTCATGCGACTGAAGCCATAGCGCTTGCCAAACGGTATCTCTCCGATGCGATAGCACAGGCGAATAGACTTACCGTCGGCTCGGGGCATGGCCCGGTGCAGCACTTTCACGCCATGTGGTGAAAGCGATTGGAACCCGAGAAGGCGTCCTGCGTTCGATGAGAAATCAACGAGATGGGGCCCGATCATGCGGTTTTGCCTTTCTTCCGGCGCGTTCGCCGCCGCCATGCTGTATTCGTCGCTCGCACCGGCAACGGAAAGCGATTTCCTGAGGTCCTTCGAAGGCAATTGGAATGGCAGAGGTATGGTGCTGACCAAGATCGGCGCCAATCCGGTCAATGTGAGGTGCAGCCTGGCGTTTTCGACCGGCTCGTCTTCACTGTCGATGCAAGGGAATTGCCGGGGCCTACTGGTCGTCCGGCGCAGCATTTCCGCAAATCTTCAGGTTTCCGGTCAGCAACGCTACAGCGGCACCTATGTCGGTCCCGGGGGGCAGCCCTCGTCGCTTTCGGGAAGGCGGCAGGGGACGGCCATCAATCTTGCCGTCCGGTGGGCCAAACCGGTGAACGGCGATCGTGCAGCAAACATGACCATCGAAAAGATCGGCAATGACCGGGTTCGGCTTCAAACCATCGACCGCGATCCGCAAAGCGGCAAATCGGTGGTGACGAGCCGTATCGACCTTAGCCGATGAGGTGCTTTTCAGGCCAAACACGCCATGCGTGGGGAAACCATATGCCTTGCAGCACGTTATCCGACGCAATCAATTCGATCCGGAGGCGCCATTGGACATCGTCCGCATCCTTCTCGCCATCCTCCTGCCGCCGCTCGGCGTTTTCCTGCAGGTGGGCCTCGGCCTTCAGTTCTGGTTGAACATTCTTTTGACCCTGCTCGGCTGGCTGCCGGGCATCGTGCATGCGCTCTGGGTAATCCTTAGGAAATGATCCGGTTGCTTCGGCGGCCATTCTCCGCGATCCGCCTTTAACTTCCGAAGAGCCAATCACCGAAAGTTGAAGCTGCCTTCGGCGTGGAATGTCGCCGTCGTTCCATCCTGTGTTACATTTTGCGAACTCAACGCAGTGATTGGATCGCCCATGCTTACAACACTCGCGATACTCATGAGTCTGTCCTCCGGTCCGGTGATCGCACAGGCGGGAGGACAAGTGGATGTGGAACTCGTCCTTGCAGTGGACACGTCCCGCTCCATGGATTTCGAGGAAGTCCGCATCCAGCGCGAGGGCTATGTCGAGGCGCTCAGGCATCGGGAGTTCATGGATGCGGTGAGGAACGGGCTGATCGGCAAGATCGCCATCAGCTATTTCGAGTGGGCAGGCGAGGTCGTCCCCGATTCCGTCATCGACTGGCAGGTGATCGAAGATGAGGCGGACGCGGCGGCGTTTGCCGCAAGGCTGGAAGCGCGGCCGATCTCCACCCAGCGCCGTACCTCCATTTCGGCGGCGATAGCCCAGGGTACGACGATGATCGTCGCCAATTCCTTCGAAGGCATGCGTCAGGTGATCGACGTTTCGGGCGACGGTCCCAACAATATCGGCCAGCCGGTGGTTCCGATACGCGAGAAGGCGATCGAGGCGGGCATCGTCATCAACGGCCTGGCAATCATGCTGCGCCCATCGGGAACGCCAGGCGGTCTCGACAAGTATTACGGCGATTGCGTCATCGGCGGGCCGGGCGCCTTCGTGTTGCCGGTTCACAAGGTCGAAGACTTCGCCGTCGCCATCCGGCGGAAGCTGGTGCTGGAGATCAGCGGATTGACACCTGAGCCCGAGGTGAGAAGGATCGCCGCCGATCCGTCCGTCGATTGCACTGTCGGCGAGCGCATGTGGCAGGACTTTCTCGACCGCTGACGGTTTGCCTCACAGGCCGTCCTTGCCGTCTTTTTCCCGTTCGATCTTGTCGAGAACCTTCTCCGGCAGCACGTCATGCTTCAACTCGTCGATATCCTCGTCGACATCGACCTCCAGCTTTCGTGCCAGCCGGGAGACGAGAGCGATCAACCGCGTCGTTTCATGTTCGTGCAGCAGAGAAATCTGAAGGTTCAGGTCCGCACGTTCATCGTCTGCGGCCGCCATGCGGTTCTGGCTGATCAACACGAAGGTGGAAAGGAAGATCGCCTCCACCGAGGCGACCATGGCCAGAATGACCAGCGAGGGATCGAAAACCGGAACAAAGGGCAACAGGCCGAGATTAACGAGAATCCAAAGCCCGAAGATCGCGACATGCAGATAGACGAAGGTCATGCTGCCGGCAAAACGGGTGATGCGATCGGCTATCCGCGCCTCCAGCGAGGCTTTTCCGGCATCCCGCGCACGTCTATCGAGCAGCGCCTGGATGTTGCGGTCAAGAGTACCGCTCAGCGCATCCTTTCCGTCTTCGACGGTTTGATCAGGATCGGCCATAAAGGGCGAGGTAAGGTCCATGCGTCACCGGGAAAATGCGCCAGCCATTCCCAACCATCCACTGAGGCGGGCGTTCCCTACATCCATTCTGGTCAATTGACGGAGCCCACCTATCTTCCTTGCGGACGAAACGGTCCGTAACGGACTTGGATAGGTGTGGATCAGCGATGATGACCAGGGTCGGGAAGAGCGTGGACAAGAGGCGTCGAAGCCGCCATTTCCTCATCGGCCTCGGGCGCGGCGCTGCCGGAGCGATGATCTTCGGCATTCCCATGCTGATGACCATGGAACTCTGGCATCTCGGCTTCTACATCAGCCGTTCGCGCCTGCTCCTGCTGCTCTTGGTCAATATCCCGCTGCTCGTCCTGCTCGCCCATCGCATCGGCTTCGAGGAAACCTTTACCTGGCGGGAGGCTTTTCGCGATGCGATGATCGCCTATGGTATCGCCATCGTCATAAGCGCCGTCATCCTGTTCCTGCTCGGCAACATCACTACCGAAATGCCTCCCTCGGAAGTCATCGGCAAGATTGCTATGCAGGCGGTGCCGGCCAGTATCGGCGCCTTGCTCGGGCGTTCGCAACTCGGTTCCCATCGCAACGACGAGGAGGAACAGGAGGACGAGGCGGAAAGGCAAGGAGACCACGATATCGTGCCGAACGAGATGTCGACCAGCTACGCCCGGGAGCTTTTCCTGATGGGCGTGGGCGCACTGTTTCTCAGCCTCAACGTGGCGCCGACGGAGGAGATCATCCTCATCTCCTACAAGATGACACCGCTACATGCGCTGGGCTTGATCCTGTTGTCGATCGCCATCATGCATGGGTTCGTCTATGCCGTGGCCTTTCGGGGCGCTCACGAGATGGCCGAGGAAACGCCCTGGTGGCATGCGCTTTTCCGCTTCACGCTGCCTGGCTACATGGTCGCCGTCCTGATCAGCCTGTATGTGCTGTGGACCATCGGGCTCGACCATGCGGCACCCACGCCGATCCTGATGTCAGGTATCGTTCTCTCCTTTCCTGCCGCGATCGGGGCCGCCGCGGCCCGCCTCATCCTGTAAGCGAGTGTGACATGACGAAGACGGTTCGGAACCGGCATACCGAAGCGGATGAGCCGCATTGGGTCGAATGGGCGACCGGAACAATCTCCACCCTTTTGGTCCTCTTGATGATTGCCTGGATCGCCAAGGAGGCGTGGATGGAGGACGGCGCGCCGCCCGAGTTTTCGATAGAGGTTACCCGGCGCGGCGTGGTTGCGGGTGGTTACCGGGTGGAGTTCGACATCGCCAATCGCGCGACCACCACGGCTGCCGCCGTGGTGGTGCGTGGCGAGATCGTCGATGGCGGCGAAGTGGCGGAAGATGCGGAGGTCACCTTCGACTATGTGCCGGCTGAATCGAAATCCTCCGGGGCTCTCCTGTTTTCGCAAGATCCCGGTGCCAGGGACGTCAGGATCCGGACGATAGGCTATATCGATCCTTGATCGGTGCGTTCAATACGGCAGACCCACGTAATTTTCGGCCAGCGCCGTGGAAGCAGCAGTCGAATGGACGAGATAATCGAGCTCGGCTTCCTGGATTTTCTGGCCGAATTCGCCGGTGTCGGGAAAACGATGCAGCAGGGTCGTCATCGACCATGAGAAGCGTACTGCCTTCCAGACCCGCTTGAGCGCACGTTCGGAATAGGCATCGATGCCGGCGGTTGATTTCTCGCCGTAATATTCCCGCAGACTCTCGAAAAGATAATGCACGTCGCTGGCCGCGAGATTGAGCCCCTTGGCGCCGGTCGGAGGGACAATATGGGCGGCGTCGCCCGCCAGGAACAGCCTGCCGAAACGCATAGGCTCCGCGACGAAGGAGCGAAGCGGAGCGATCGATTTTTCGAAGGAAGGGGCGGTCACCATGGCCTCGGCATGTTCTGTGGGCAAGCGGCGGCGCAGCTCGTCATAAAAGCGATCGTCCGGCCATTTCTCGATTTTATCGTCGAGCGGACACTGGATGTAATAGCGGCTGCGGGTGTGCGAGCGCATCGAACAGAGAGCAAAACCCCGCGGGTGATTGGCGTAGATCAGCTCCGGGCTGACGGGCTGCACCTCGGCAAGGACGCCGAGCCAGCCGAAAGGATAAACTTTCTCGAAGATCCGGAGGGCGCTTTCGGGCACGGATTTGCGGCTGACGCCGTGATAGCCGTCGCAGCCGGCTATGAAGTCGCAATCGATGCGGCGGGTGGTGCCGTCCTTCTCGTAGGTCACATAAGGGATTCCGCCATCGAAATCATGGGGGGTAACATTGGCAGCTTCGTAGATGCTGATCCCGCCGGTCGCCTCGCGCTTGTCCATAAGGTCGTGGGTGAGTTCCGTCTGTCCGTAGACCATCACGTGCTTGCCCGTCAGCCCGTATAGGTCGATGCGGTGGTCTCGGCCATCGAATGCAAGTGAAAAGCCGTCATGCGGAAGACCTTCCCGGTGCATGCTGGCACCGGCTCCTGCCTGGTCAAGCAGGTCGACGGTGCCTTCCTCCAGCACGCCCGCCCGCACGCGTCCGAGAATGTAATCTTTGCTGACGCGATCGAGAATGATGTTGTCGATGCCCGCATTGGCGAGTAGCTGTCCGAGCAGCAGACCGGACGGGCCGGAGCCGATTATGGCGACTTTGGTGCGCATGAGAACCTCCCGAGTTCTTCCTCATGCTAAGCGGAGAGCGGGCGCGCCAGAATGGACTTTTCGCGCAACTAATGGGACAAAACGAACATCTTGGTGGGCAGTATAGCATGGTTTTGTCGGTTCCTACTTACGACCTCTATGGAGAGCGAAGCTCCGGGAAACCGGATTTCTGGATGCATTGTGAGACTATCGCCTCCCGCAGCAGTTTGCACCAATGGGAGATCGGTCTGCATCGGCACGACAGCTTCTTTCAGCTCTTGTACATTCGGAACGGATCGGGCGATGCTCTCCTGCAAGGCGAGACCCTCCCGTTTCGCCCGCCCTGCGTGGCCGTGGTGCCGCCCGGGATCAGCCATGGCTTTCGTTTCTCGCGGGATGTCGATGGAATGGTGATCACCGTCGTTGCCGACCAGCTCAGACTGACGTCGGGCCTTTCGAAACGGCCGGCAGACTGGCTGGCGTCACCGCGGCTGGTCGTCCTCGATCCAGAGGCTTCCGATACATCCTATCTGGGGGAGACCTTCAGCCGCATCCTGGAGGAGTTCGACGGGCGGCGCACCGGCCGCAACGATCTCATCGAGGCGCATCTCGTCTCGGTTCTGCTGCTTCTGCGCCGCGCCGCCATTCCGCAGGCGGGAGAAGGAGCGCGCGAGATCAACCAGATGCGGGTCGAGGTACTGCAGGAGCTGATCGGCCGGCATTTTCGCGAGCAGTTGCCGGCCGAGGCCTATGCCAGGCTCCTCAACCTTTCCCCAACGCATCTCAACCGGCTGGTGCGCGAGGTGACGGGTTCGAGCACCCACGATCTGATAATGGCGCGGGTGATCGACGAGGCCCGGCGAGCCCTGGTCTTCACGCCCAACAGCATACAGCGCATCGCGGATAATCTCGGTTTTGCGGATGCGGCCTATTTTTCCCGCTGTTTCCGCAAGCGGACCGGGCTGACGCCGCGGGAATATCGCGAGACGGAGCGGGAGAAATTGCGGCAGGCGGAGCTTGCGCGATAGGTGCGACCATCACGTCGGGAACAATCGCCGTGACAAATCGTGTTCCCGGCGAAATGGATCATTCTTCCGCCACATCCGTTATTCATCGCTGTCCGGCTGCTCGCAACGAGAGAATCGACGGGCGGCAAACACTAAAGGAGTACAGGGATGAAAAAGATATTTGCCATAGCGATTGCCGCCCTGCCGATCCTCTCCAGCGCCGGAGCAGCTTTTGCAGCCGACGTGATCTCCCGCCGAGACTCTATCCCGCTCGCCGAAGAGCCGGATCAGCGCGGCGGAGTCCGGATCGGCTATCTGGATTGCACGATCGGTTCCGGTGTGGGCTACGTGCTGGGCTCCGCCAAGGAAGCCGACTGCGTCTTCCGTTCGGCAATGGGTAGCGAGCCTATCGACCATTATACGGGCGCTGTCCGCAAGATGGGCATCGATCTCGGCTTCACCACGCGCACGCGGCTGATCTGGGCCGTATTCGCACCGACCGCCGGCTATCATCATGGCTCACTGAGCGGCCTCTATCAGGGAGCGACCGCGGAGGCTACCGTGGGCGCGGGCATCGGGGCCAATGTGCTTGTCGGCGGCACGTCCGGTTCTATCCATCTTCAGACGGTCAGCGTGACCGGTCAGCTCGGCCTCAACGTCGCGGCGACCGGAACCTCCATGACGCTGACTTCGGTGAACTGACGGGCGGCCAAGCCGCTCGCAAGCAAGCCGCGGGAACGCGGCTTGCTTGCTTTCGTCCCGGCTTGGAAGCTCCGACTGGCCTTGCACCCGGCCATCGGGCTCCATAATTGTAGGGAGAACAACTCGAGACAGACAAAACGATGACCGGCCGCCTCGGCCTCTGAAGTCATTCGAGCCCGATACGCGCTTATCAGGATTTCATCATGGATACCGAGAGAATTTTGCGGTCCGTCGTGGCCGTGCGCTCAACAATCCCGGAAGATGCCTTTACCGCCGGTACGCTCGGCACCCGACGGGAAGGAAGCGGCGTCGTTGTCCGGGAAAATGGGTTGGTGCTCACGATCGGCTATCTCATTACCGAGGCGGAGGAGGTCTGGCTGACGCGGCGCGACGGATTGGTCGTGCCTGCCCACGCACTCGCTTATGACCAGGAAACCGGCTTCGGACTGGTGCAGGCGCTCGCGCCGCTCGATCTGCCGGCGCTCAAGCTCGGCGACTCCTCGAAAGCCGGGCTTGGCGATTCCGTGTTGCTGGCAGACGGCATCGGCCAGTTCGTACAGGCCTATATCGTGGCCAAGCAGGAATTCGCCGGATACTGGGAATACCTGCTGGACGAAGCGATCTTCACTGCGCCTGCCCATCCTTCATGGGGAGGCGCGGCTCTCATCGATGACGAAGGCAAGCTGCTCGGCATCGGGTCGCTTCGCCTGCAGATGAGCCAGGCAGGGGAGATAGCCGACATCAACATGATCGTGCCTATCAACCTGCTGCAGCCCATACTCGACGATCTGCTCAACCGGGGGCGGGTGGACAAGCCACCCCGGCCTTGGCTCGGCGCCTTTTCTGCGGAAAGCAATGGCGAGGTCGTCGTCATGAGTGTGACCGAAGGAGGCCCGGCGGAGCAAGCGGGTCTGCAGAGCGGCGACATCATTTCGGAAATCCGCGACGGAGAGGTGGATGGCCTGGCCGACTTCTACCGCAAGATCTGGATGAGCGGTCCGGCGGGAGCGGAAATCCCGATGCGGGTGGTACGCAATGGCCGCGAGGCGTGGTTGCGGATCAAATCGGCTGACCGAAACGACTTTTTGAAGAAGCCGCATCTGCAATAGCCGTTTTCCGGCCGACGGTAGCCGGTACGGTTTCTTACCTGACCAGAATCGCCCTGAAATCGTTGACGTTCGTGCCGGTGGGACCGGTGGTGAACAGGTCGCCGATTGCGGAAAAGCCGGAAAAGCTGTCATTGCCGTCGAGCAGCTTGCGTCCGTCGAGGCCGGTGGCACGCAGCCTTCGCGCTGTCGTACCGTCGACAAACGCGCCAGCATTGGTTTCCGACCCGTCGATGCCATCCGTATCGGCGGCAAGCGCGGTGATCTCATGACCATCGACGGCAAGCGCCAAGGCGAGTGCGAATTCGCCGTTGCGGCCTCCCTTGCCTCCCTTGCTCCTGAGGGTCACGGTCGTTTCGCCGCCGGAGAGCAGAACCGCCGGCTTGGCAAACGGCCGGCCCCGCAACGCTACTTCGCGGGCGATGGCGGCATGCACGAGTGCCACGTCGCGCGCTTCGCCTTCCACCGAATCCGACAGGATATGGGGCGTTATCCCATGCGCCCGCGCCACGTCGGCCGCTGCTTCCAGGGAGACGGCCGCCGAAGCGATGATGTGGTACTCGTGGCGGGAAAAGATCGGGTCGTCCGGTCGGGGCGCATCGGCCGCCGGCGATTTCAGATGCGCGATCATCGCCTCGGGGAGACCAAGCCCGTATTGTTCGACGATTGCCAGCGCATCATGCCTCGTAGTGCCATCGGGTATGGTCGGTCCGGAGGCGACAAATGCGGGGTTATCGCCGGGAATGTCGGACACGATGAGGCTGACCACCCGCGCCTTGGTTGCGGCTGCGAGCCGGCCGCCCTTGATGGTCGACAGATGCTTGCGCACCACATTCATAGCTGAGATCGGCGCACCCGAAGCGAGCAGCACCTCATTGAGCGCGATCTCGTTCTCGAGCGTCAGGCCCTCGGGAGGGGCAGGCAGGAGCGCCGAACCGCCGCCGCAGACGAGTGCGATCACCAGATCGTCTTCCGAGAGGCCGGAGATCGTTTCCACGAGCCGTTTCGTAGCGGTAAGCCCCGCGGCGTCCGGAACCGGGTGCGAAGCCTCGATGATCTCAATATCCTTGGTTTGGCAGCCGTAACCGTAGCGGGTGACCACCAATCCCGAGAGCGGACCGGACCAGAGACTTTCGAGTGCGGCGGCCATCTGGGCGGCGCCCTTGCCGGCGCCGATCACAATCGTGCGGCCGTTCTTCGGCGGTTGCGGCAGGTGCCTGCGGATGCCCGTCAGCGGATCGGCGGCTTTCACCGCAGCGGTAAACAGCGCTTCCAGAAATTTTCTGTCTTCCATCCCGGCACTCCCCCTCTGGCGCGTCCGTTTCATCACGCGGGATAACGGGCGTCAACGGGTCTTGATCGTTCGCCGGCTTTCCGGCCGGAACAAAGCGAACGAGCGCCGGTTTCCTCGATGTTCTTAAGGAATGGAGGAGCACAGGACCATGCCTGAACATCTCAAGGAGGTTGGCTATCCGGGGCAGATCGACATCGGAGGCGAAAGGTCGCCCGTTACTTACAAGCTCAAGGCGCGGAAGGAAGATGATGGTGCTTTCCACGTTGCAGTCAGCCTCACCGCGCCGCGCGATTGGCTGTTGAAACGTGGCTTTCGCAAGGAGGCGATGCTGGTGCGCCAGAGTGGAGAGGAAGTGCCAGTGCATTTCGAAGAAACATTGAATGTGGCCGACAACATCTCAGTCACGCTGCGGGCCAATGAAGCAGTCTGTAGCTCATTCGAGGAACTGCGGCGGAAGTTTCCCGAACTCAGCGCCGCTTGAGGCACGCTTCATCTCATTGGCATGATTTCTTCGACGGCCTGCCGCAAGGTCTGCATCAGGATCGTTTGCGGCGTGGATGGGGTGGCGTCGGCCCTGATGGTCAAGCCGACGGGGCCCTTGGTCTCGCTGGTATCGATCGGCAGCATGGCGAGCATTCCGTCTTCCACGTCCGTCGCGATCACGCCGGAGGAAATGATCCAGATCGCATCGGTTTTCCTGACAAAGGCGCGGCCAAAGGCATCCGAGACGGTTTCGACCTGCGTCGGCAGGCTTGCCACGCCGTTGGCTATCAGGAATTGCTCAACGATCGGCCGGATGATGGAGCCGCGCGTCGGCATCAGGATGGGGTAGTCGGCCAAACCCTCGAAAACCGAGCGCTTACTCAGTAGAAGCGGGTGGCCCGCCCGGACGGCAAAGACGATCGGGTCGGAATAGAGATGTTCGAAGGAGAAGCCCGCCATCTGCTCTGGCGCTGCGAGCCGCCCGACGACGAGATCGAGATCTCCGACCCGCAGCTGTTCGAGCAGCACCGCGTTGTCACCGGTGATGATCTTGATGCGGCTGCCGGTTTTTTCCTCAAGGAACAACGACATGGCGCGTGGCATGATGCGGGTGGAAACCGTCGGCAGCGCTCCGACCCTGACGGGTGGTGCGGAATCGAACAATTCCTGGGAGACCGAGTCGATTCCCTGCCTAAGCGCGGTCAGCGCCGCGCCCGCATGGCGCAGGAAGACCTCGCCGTAGCGGGTTATCCGAATTCCGCGCCCTTCCCGTTCGAAAACCGCAACCCCGAGCGCCTCTTCCAGCTCCCGTATCGTCTTGGTCACGGCCGGCTGGCTGATATTCAGGAGATCTGCCGCCTTGACGACGCTTTTCTGGCGCGCAACCTCGACGAATGTATGCAGATGTCGAAATTTGACGCGGGAGTCGATCAAAACCCATAACCTTGCAGTTAAGAAACTCGGGATGAAATATCATTTTACCTAACCGGATCGATACTGCAATCTTACAAGCCGGAGGAGGCGGCAATGCAGTTTGTACGCATCAACGACATCGTCATCCAATATGATATCCAGCGCGCCGGCGAGGAGAAGCCAGTTATTGTCTTCGTGAACTCGCTCGGAACCGACAGCCGGATTTGGCATCATGTGCTGCCAAAGCTCGCCGATGACTTCACGCTCGTGACCTACGATAAGCGCGGCCATGGCTTGAGCGATCTCGGCAATCCGCCCTACTCGATCGACGATCATGTCGCCGATCTCGCAGGGTTGCTCGATCATCTCGGGCTCTCTCGGGTGATCGTTTGCGGATTGTCGGTCGGAGGGCTTATTGCGCAGGGGCTCTATGCCACCCGCCCCGACCTCGTGAAGGGCCTGGCGCTCTGCGATACAGCGCATAAGATCGGCACGCCCGAGATGTGGGCCAAGCGCATCGCCGCGGTCGAAGCCGATGGCATAGGCAGCGTTCTGGAAGACATCATGGCGCGGTGGTTCACTCAGCCTTTCCGGAATGCCGGCAACACCGCCTATCAGGGCTATTGCAACATGCTGATGCGGCAGCCGATACTCGGTTACAGCGGCACGTGCGCTGCGATCCGCGACGCGGATTTCACTGAAGCAGCGCGCCGCATCGCCGTCCCAACGCTCTGCGTCGTCGGGCGTGAAGACGGTTCGACGCCGCCGGAACTGGTGCGCTCGCTTGCCGATCTCATTCCCGGCGCTCGATACGAAATCATCGAAGGTGCGGCGCATATTCCTTGCGTGGAAGCGCCTGCTGCCTTCGCCGCGGTTATCCGCGGCTTCGCCAGTCAATTGAATTGAGGGTACCGTCATGGCCGATTCTTCCGCAGGCTCCGAACGCTACAAGCAGGGCATGGTGACCCGCCGCGCGGTGCTGGGCGATACGCATGTGGACCGCGCTCTGGAGAGCGAAACCGATTTCGACGGGCCATTCCAGCGGTTCATCACGGAAGGTGCCTGGGGTACGCTCTGGTCACGATCCGCCTGGACGAAACGTGAGCGCTCGATGGTGACGATCGCGTTGCTTGCCGCGCTCGGGCAATATGACGAGATGGCCATGCATGTGCGTGCGACCGTCAATACGGGTGCGACAAAGGACGATATCCGCGAAGCCTTGTTGCATGTGGCAGTCTATGCCGGCGTTCCGGCGGCCAATCATGCCTTCAAGGTGGCGAAGGCTGCCTATGCGGAAATGGAGGCTAAGCAGCCGACTTCCGACCATGCCGGGGAGAGACCGAATGAAAAACACACCACCTGAAACCACGCCCTTCTTCGCCCGCGACCGGGATATGCATCCGCCTGCCTATACGCCGTGGTACAAGACGACCGTACTGCGCTCGCCGCAGCGGGCGCTGATATCGTTCGAAGGCACGATCAGCGAGATCACAGGCCCCGTTTTCGGTCACAGCATCATCAACGAGTTCGACAACGACCTCCTCGTCAACTATGCAAGGTCGGGCGAAGGCCCGATCGGTGAACGCATCCTGGTGCATGGCCGGGTGCTGGACGAGCGCGGCATCGGGATCGGCGGTGCGCTCGTGGAGTTCTGGCAGGCCAATGCAGGTGGGCGCTATCGTCACAAGAAGGAAACCTATCTTGCGCCGCTCGATCCGAATTTCGGTGGGTTCGGACGCACGATCACAGACGAGAACGGTTTCTACTGGTTCAAGACGGTTCGGCCGGGCGCCTATCCATGGCCGAACGGTGTCAACGACTGGCGCCCTGCCCATATCCATTTTTCCGTCTTCGGCCATGGCTTTGCTCAGAGATTGATCACGCAGATGTATTTCGAGGGTGACCCGATGATCTGGAAATGTCCCATCGTGAAGACAGTCCCGGACGAGGAGGCGATCAAACGGCTGATCGCGCCGCTCGATATGAACGCGACCGTTCCGCACGATATGCGCGCCTACAAGTTCGACATCGTGTTGCGCGGCCGCCGCTCGACCCTGTTCGAGAACCGCATGGAGGGCAACTGACATGGTCCAGCCGCTCGGATATCTCAAGGAAACCGCTTCCCAGACAGCGGGCCCCTATGTCCATATCGGCTGTACGCCGAATTTCACCGGCATTCACGGGGTCTACGAGACCGATCTCGGCTCCGGGTCGATGATCAACGATCAAACCCGCGGCGAGCGGATCACCATTCGTGGCCATGTCTACGATGGTGCCGGAACGGCGCTCAAGGATGCGCTCATCGAAATCTGGCAAGCGGATGCGGAGGGCCTTTACAACAGCCCATCGGAAATCCGCGGCAAGGCGGACCCGAACTTCTTCGGCTGGGCCCGCTGCCCCGGCGACATGGCGACCGGTGAATTCGTGTTCGAAACGATCAAGCCCGGGCGGGTGCCCTTCCGCGATGGCCGCCTGATGGCGCCGCATGTGAATTTCTGGATCGTTGCGCGCGGCATCAATATCGGGCTCAACACGCGCATGTATTTCTCCGACGAGGAGGCGGCGAATGGCGAGGACCCGATACTCTCGCGCATCGAGCATCGGGTGCGCGTGCCTACACTGATCGGAAAGAGGGAAGGGGATACCGTAACCTTCGATATCCATCTACAGGGCGACAACGAAACCATTTTCTTCGATGTTTGAGAAATCATGAGTATTTCGGCTTTCGAGCATCCGTTCCTTTCCGGTCTCGTCGGCGATGACGAGGTGGCGCAGCTGTTCGGTGCGGAAGCCGAGATCGAGGCCATGCTTACCTTCGAACTGGCGCTCGCCAACAGCGAGGCCGCGTCCGGGCTCATTCCGGTAGCGGCGGCGGAGCGGATTGCCATCGCCTGCGCAGATTTCGAACCCGACATGGCTGCGCTGCGGAAGGGGGCGAGCAGGGACGGCGTCGTCGTTCCCGAGCTGGTCCGCCAGTTACGCAATGCCGCCGGCGAAGAGGCTGGACGTCATCTGCATTTCGGCGCCACCAGCCAGGATGTCATCGATACGGCGCTGGTGTTGCGGTTGAAACGGCTCTGCGGGGTGCTGGTCGATCGTCTTGCCAGGCTCGAAGAAGCTTTCGGGGAATTCGACCGAAAATACGGTGGCCGGGAGCTCATGGGCCACACCCGCATGCAGGCGGCGATCGCGATCAGGGTTTCTGACCGCATCCGGGCCTGGCGCGATCCATTGGTACGGCATCGGGAGCGGCTGGCAAGCTTTTCGGCAAGCGGCGGTTTCTCGGTCCAGTTCGGCGGTGCTGCGGGTACGCTGGAGAAGCTGGGAGACAAGGCCGATATCGTTCGGGCAGCCTTGGCAAACGAGCTTTCTCTGGGTGACGCCGTTCAATGGCAGAGCCAGCGCGATCGGCTGGGGGAATTTGCGGGAATTCTTTCCCTGATCACCGGCAGCCTCGGCAAGTTCGGGCAGGATATCGCGCTCCTTGCCGAACTCGGTGCCGAGATCGAGCTTACCGGTGGCGGGGGCTCCTCGGCCATGGCGCATAAGCAGAACCCGGTCGCCGCCGAGGTGCTGGTAACGCTTGCGCGCTTCAATGCCGTGCAACTTTCCGGAATGCACCAGGTCATGGTGCATGAGCAGGAACGCTCGGGTGCTGCATGGACGCTCGAATGGCTGATTCTGCCGTCAATGGCGGCAGCCGCCGGCGCCTCGCTACGCCTTGCCGCCGAGTTGATCGGAAATATCCGATCCCTTGGGCGCGCTGGCGCGAAATCATAACCACCAGGATATGCTTGGGCGATTGCATTTCATTTTACATTACCGTTTCGCATGGGCACACTATACTTAGATGCGCTGACACAGGGAGCCTGTCAGGGCTTTCGATAAAGGGAGGAATTCATGAAAAGGCTTGTCGCCGCTGCCATTGCGGCTGCCGTTCTGTCGAGCGCGGCTTATGCCGACACCATCAAGGTTGGGGTTGTCGGTCCGTTCTCGGGACCGTTCGCGCTGCAGGGCAAGAACTTCAAGGCGGGTATCGACGCCTATTTCGCGATCAACGGCAACAAGGTCGGCGATGACGAAATCGAAGTGATCTATCGCGACGTGCCCCAGGCGGATCCCGCCCAGTCCAAGGCGCTGGCGCAGGAACTGGTCGTTCGCCAAGGCGTCCAGTATCTCGCGGGCTTCTATTTCACGCCGGACGCCATGGCGGCCACGCCTCTGCTGGAGCAGGCAAACGTCCCCATGGTCATCATGAACGCGGCGACTTCGGCGATCGTCACGGCAAGCCCCTATGTCGTTCGGACGTCTTTCACCACATGGCAAACCTCCTCGCCGATCGCCAAGGTCGCCAAGGATGGCGGCGTCACCAAGGTGATTTCGGTGGTCAGCGACTACGGTCCGGGCATCGATGCGGAAAACGCCTTCAAGACGGCCTTCGAGAAAGAGGGCGGCACCGTGGTCGAGGCGATCCGCATGCCGCTTTCGACCAACGATTTCTCGCCGATCATGCAGCGTGTGAGAGACAGCGGCGCCGAAGCGATCTTCGCCTTCCTGCCGTCCGGCCCGACCACGCTCGGCTTCGTCAAGGCGTTCAACGAAAACGGCCTGAAGGGGGCCGGCATCAAGTTCTTCGGCCCCGGTGACTTCACGCAGGAATCCGACCTGCCGGCGCTTGGCGATGCAGGTCTCGGCCTGCAGACCACGTTCCACTATTCCGTTTCCCACGACTCGCCGGAAAACAAGACCTTCGTCGAGGCTGCGGCCAAGGCGATCGGCAACCCGGCCGAGCTTTCCTTCCCCTCGGTCGGTGCCTTCGACGGCATGTATGTCATCTCCAAGATGATCGAGGCGACCGGAGGCGAACAGGACGCGGAAAAGGCCGTCGAGGCGGTCAAAGGCCTCTCCTGGACGAGCCCGCGCGGTCCCGTGACGATCGATCCCGAAAGCCGCCACATCACGCAGAACATCTACCTGCGCGAAGTCGTGAAGGATGCGGACGGCAAATACATCAACAAGGAAGTGCAGACCTTCGAAAAGCAGGGTGACCCGGGTCTCGCCTTCGTTAAAAAGTAAGCCGCACGCAAGAGAACGGACGCGGGATCGGGGCCACCGGTCTCGCGTTCGCGCAAGAGGAGGACCACATGCAGACCGTGTTCAGCATAGCCATCGATGCACTCGCCTATGGCATGGTGCTCTTTGTGATATCGATCGGCCTTTCGGTGACCATGGGCCTGATGCGGGTGGTGAACCTTGCCCATGGCGCCTTTGCCATGATCGGCGGCTATCTCGCTTCCTATGCCGCGCGTGACCTCGGGCTCGGCTATGCGATCGCAACCCTGATCGCGGTGATCGGCACGATCATCATCGCCATTCCGATCGAGCGCTTTCTCTACCGCCGCATTTATGGTGCGCCGGAGCTGACCCAGGTTCTGATGACGATCGGCATCACCTTCTGCATTATCGGGATCGCCAACTTCCTGTTCGGTCCGACTCTGAAGACCATTCCCCTGCCTCAGACCCTGCAGGGTTCAGCCGATCTCGGCTTCCGGTCGATCGCGACCCATCGTATTTTTGCAATCCTCTGCGGCCTCGTCGTTGCGGGCGCGCTCTGGTTCTTCATCGAACGTACTGCCTTCGGCATCAAGCTTCGCGCGGCGGTCGACAATGCGGCCATGGCGGCGGCGCTCGGCGTGCGTACCGAAGTGGTCTATGCGGTCAGCTTTGCGGTGGCTGTCGGTCTCGCAGCTCTCGGCGGCGTGGTCGGCGCGGAACTCCTGCCAGTCGAGCCCTACTATGCGCTGCGGTATATGGTGACCTTCCTCGTGGTGGTTGCGGTCGGTGGCGCAGGTTCCATACCGGGGGCCTTGATTGCCTGTCTTCTGCTCGGTGCGATCGACACCACCGGACGCTATCTTGCGCCCGAATACGGTGAGTTCTTCTTCTACCTGGCGGTGATCCTGATCGTGACGATCTTTCCGCGCGGTCTGGCGGGGAGGCTCAAGTAATGGCAGTTTCCATGAATGACAGTGTCACGGCCGGACTTCCGGTTCGCAGAAAATTCGATACCGGAAGCCTGATCGGCCTCCTCGCGATCATCGTAATCGGGGTCGCCGGATATTTCCTCTTCCCGAACAATCTTGCTCTGCTAACCCGCATCATCGCGATCATGCTGCTGGTATTGTCGATCGACCTCGTGACGGGCTATTGCGGTGTCGCCACGCTCGGACATGCGGCGCTGTTCGGTGCCGGAGCCTATGGAGCCGGCATCGCGGCAGTCCATTTCGGGATTACCGAGCCATTGACGATGACCGTGGTCGGCGCGATCGCCGGTGCGCTTGCAGGTCTGATCTCCGGCATCGTCATCCTGCGTGCTCACGGCTTGCCGCAACTCGTGCTGTCGATCGCCGTCATCCATCTTTTCCACGAAGCTGCCAATAAAGCGTCGGCCTGGACCGGTGGCAGCGATGGCCTTGCGGGGATCGCACCGGACGCGCTGCTCGGCATGTTCCAGTTCGATCTCTGGGGCCGCACCGCCTATATTTACGGGCTGGTTCTGCTGATCGTGGTTTTCCTCGGCTTGCGTGTGCTGGTCCGTTCACCCTTCGGCATGCTCGCCCGTGGTGTGCGCGAAGACCCGATCCGCATTTCGGCCATGGGCGCTTCGGTCAAGTCCGTGCTGCTGCGCATGTACGTGATCTCGGGGGTCGTGGCCGGTATCGGCGGCGCCTTGACGGCGATCTCGACCCAGGTGGTGGGTCTCGACAGCCTTTCCTTCACGCTTTCGGCGGAGTCGCTGGTCATGCTGGTGCTGGGCGGCACCGGTTCTCTCTATGGAGCGATGATCGGAACCGTGGTCTTCATGTGGTTCGAGGACCTCGTTTCGGCTGCAAATCCCTTCCACTGGCTCACCATGGTCGGAGCGCTGCTCATAGCAGTCGTTCTTTTCGCGCCGAAGGGGCTCTACGGCTCCGGTGCTGCCATTCTCGGCCGCTTCAAGGGAGGCCGCAAATGAGCGCGCTGTTTGAAGTCCACGGTCTCAACAAGAATTTCGGCGGCCTCGCCGTCACCAATAATGTGTCGCTTTCGATGACGGCGGGTGACCGGGTGGCGCTGATCGGCCCGAACGGAGCGGGCAAGACGACCTTCGTCAACCTCGTGACCGGGCATCTGAAGCCCACATCCGGCGATATCCGGCTGGTGGGCCAGGACATCACCGGCGCGAATGCCACGAGCCGCGTGCGCATGGGGCTGGTTCGCTCCTTTCAGGTCACGCGCCTCTTCTACGACATGACGCCGGAGGAGCACGTGGCGCTTGCCGTGCTGCAGCGGGAGAAGCGCTCTGGCAGGGTGATGGGGCATTATGCCGGCATGCCGGAAGTCATGGACGAGGTGCGTGAAATCCTCGACCTGCTCGGGCTTGTCGAGCTTTCGCATCTGAAGGTCCGCGAGATTGCCTATGGCCAGCAGCGGCTTCTGGAGATCGCCTTGGCAATGGCGCTGAGGCCCAAAGTGCTGCTGCTCGACGAACCCGCCGCCGGGGTGCCGCAAAGCGAGACTGCACGCATCGAGCACGCGCTCGACAAGCTGCCGAGCGATCTGGCTGTGCTGATGATCGAGCACGACATGGATCTCGTCTTCCGCTTTGCCAAGCGGGTGATCGTGCTTGCCGCCGGCACGATCATCTTTGACGGTTCGCCACAGGCTGTGACGCAGGACGCCCGCGTGCGTGAAGCCTATCTGGGGAGTTATGCGAATGCCAGCAGCGCCGCTTGAGGTCAAAGGCCTGTCGGCCGGCTATGGTCCGACACGTGTGATCGAGGATGTCTCCTTTTCGGTGGCGGCGGGCTCACGGCTTGCCGTGCTCGGCCGCAACGGCATGGGCAAGACGAGCCTTTTCGCCACGCTTGCCGGCCAGACCCGTCGCTATGGGGGCGAAATCTGGGTGGGTGGCCGCGACATTTCCGGGGAGCCGAGTGCCGCCCGAGCGCTTCTGGGGCTGGGCTACGTGCCGCAGACCCGAGACGTCTTCCCGACGCTGACGGTTGAGGAGAACCTCTTTGTCGGGCTGAAGAACCGGCCGAGGGATGCCATCCAGGAAGCCTACGACATGTTCCCGCGGCTCAAGGAGCGGCGAAGGAACCTCGGCAGCCAGCTCTCGGGCGGCGAGCAGCAGATGCTCTCCACGGCCCGCAGCATTCTCGGGCAGCCAGCCGTGCTTCTGCTTGACGAGCCGCTGGAAGGGCTCGCACCGGTCATCTGCGAGGAGTTGATGGCGGCCTTTTCGCGGCTTGCGCAATCGGGCGACATGACGATCCTGCTGGTCGAGCAGCGCATCCAGAGCGCTCTCGATTTTGCCGATAGCGTCATCGTCCTGGAGCGTGGCCGCATTGCCTGGTCCGGGACGCCTGCGGAGCTTTCCGCCGATCACGCGGCGGTGGAACGGTTCCTCGGCGTCGGCGGGCTGCATTGAGCCGTTCGGTTCATATGGCTTGACGGGCCACTTCGCCTCGGCTCAGTTTGTGCTTTGCACCATTGCCTGAGCCGAGGAATTCCCGATGAGCGCGCTGCAAACCGATCTCGAACGCATCTTCACGCATATCGATGAGAACCGCGAAAGCTTCGTTTGGCGGGTCATGGACCTGTCTCTTATCCGAGTATCAGCGCGCAGAATATCGGGATCGCGGAAGCGGCCGAACGCCTGGCGGGGATGCTGCAGCGCCTCGGCATGGAGACGGAAGCGATCCCCACCAGGAACCATCCCATGGTGCTCGGCCGGCTCGGGAAAATGCCGGAAAAGCCGACGGTTCTGCTTTACGGTCATTACGACGTACAGCCGCCCGAACCGTTGGATGCGTGGACAAGTCCGCCTTTCGAACCGGAGATCCGCGACGGCCGCATCTACGCCCGCGGCATCGGGGACAACAAGGGCCAGCATTTTGCTCAATTGCTGGCGATCGAATCCTGGCTGGCGATCGCGGGAGAACTCCCCTGCAACGTCATCTTCCTGCTGGAAGGCGAGGAGGAGATCGGCAGCCCGCAGATCGCCGATTTCGTGCGTGAACATGGCGAGAAGCTGAAAGCGGATTTCGTGGTCACCGCGGACGGCGCGTTGCATGAGAGCGATCGGCCGATCATCACCTATGGCGTGCGAGGCGTCGCCTCGTTCGAGTTGCGCAGCAAGACCGGCCGGCGGGACGCGCATTCCGGTAATTTTGGCGGCGTCATGCCGAACGCGATCTGGAAGCTTGTGCATCTGCTCGCCACGATGAAGAACGATAGGGGTGAGATCACCATCGAAGGCATCTACGATCCCGTGGTGCCGCCGACCGAGCTTGAACGCGAGGCGATGGCCGGCCTTCCACTGGACCTCGAAAAGATCAAGGCCGATCTGGGGATTACGGAACTCGATGCGCCGGCAGACCGGGGCTATTACGAGCGGCTGATGTTCCAGCCGACGCTTACGATCAACGGGCTCCACGGCGGTTACGGTGGTCCAGGTAGCAAGACGGTTCTTCCTTGCGAAGCCGTTGCCAAGTGCGACATCCGCCTGGTAGAAAACCTGACGCCGGAATACGTCTACGAGAAGGTGAGGGCGCATGTGGAGCGCCATGCGCCGGACGTGGAATTCGTGCCGTCGAACAGCATGCTTCCTTCCAAGACGCCGATGGACAATCCCTATGGCCAGGTTATTCAGGATGCGATCAAGGCGGCGCGCGGCGTCGAACCGCTGCTCTATCCCTCGCTCGGCGGCAGCCTGCCGGACTACGTCTTCACCAAGATTCTCGGCATCCCCTCTTTCGTGGTGCCCTATGCCAATGCCGACCAGGCGAACCATGCGCCGAACGAGAACCTGAAGATCGAGCTTTTCATCCAAGGGATCAGAACGGGCGCAGCCTTGCTTGCAAAGCTCGGCGAAATGCCACCCGGCGGCAAGTGATCTCAGGTGTTCGCGAATGCCTTCAGAGTTTCGCCGGAGAGCCGGTAGCGTATCCATTCGCTCATCGGCTCGGCGCCGATCGCCTCGTAGACGCGGATCGCCGGCTCGTTCCAATCCAGCACGCTCCATTCGAAGCGGCCGCATCCGTTATCGAGGGCGATCTTCGCCAGTTTTTTAAGCAGAGCCTTGCCGGCCCCGAGGCCGCGGGCATCCGGCGTCACATAGAGATCTTCCAGATAGAGCCCGTTCCTGGCCTGCCAGGTGGAGTAGTTGAAGAACCAGACCGCCATGCCGATCGGCTCGCCGTCGCTCTCGCAGATAAGCGCGCGCGTTACGGAGCCTTTGCCGAAAATGGATGAGCTCACCGTTTCGAGCGTTGCGGCAACCTCATGCTCGGCTTTCTCATAGATTGCCAATTCCCGGATGAAGCGCAGGATGGTCGCGGCGTCCGCTGGAACGGCTTCGCGTATGATAAGTGCCATGGTGCCTCCGCATAGCTGGATCGCCGGAGGTCATGCGAAAGGCGTCGGCGGCTGTCAAGACATGTTTGGGGTCCTGCATGCGCCCTCTTTTCATAGGGCCATTTTTCTCGCCGTCGCCGTATGTTCGTTCATCCACTCGGCGCTTGCCTGAATGCCGCCCAAGGGAAAGACATGGACCTGCTCGATGAGGCTTTCCGTATTGGCCGCACGGTAGCTCGCGAGGTCGTTGAGGAAATCGGTCGGTTCATAAGGAAGCAGCAGCTTGCGGAAATCGAGCGCACGTTTCTGAAGGATGCCGAGCGAGGGGCCGACACCGCATGATATGGCGAACTTGATGAGCGTCTGGAGCTTGGTCGGTCCGGCGACACCGACATGGATCGGAAGGCGGATGCCCGCGGCCGCGATGCGTTCGGACCAGGCGATGACCGGCTTGGCGTCGAAGGCGAACTGGGTGACGATCGCCATGCTGGCCGCTGTTTCCCCGGAAAAGGCCTGCTTCCAGCGCAAAGCTGCGTCGGTCCCGGCGGTGCCGTCATCCCCGTCGATATCCCTGTTTCCTTCCGGATGGCCTGCGACATGCAGGCGCCTGAAACCGTAACGATCGAAAAGCCCCGTCTTGATCATGGCGATCGAGCTGTCGAGCATGCCGGCCGGTTTAGCCGATCCGCCGCCGAGAAGCAGACCCTGTTCCACGCCGGCTTCTTCCCGGTAGCGGCGGATCCAGGTTTCCAGTGTGCCGGTATCCGGTATGTTGCGTGCCGGGAAATGCGGCATCGGATGAAAACCTTCATCCGTCAATCGCCTTGCGGTAGCGACCATGTCGTCGATTGGTGTGCCGGCGATATGGGCGATATAGACGCGTGTGCCGGCCGGCAGCAATGCACGAAAATCCTCGATCTTGGCCGCAGTGCGAGGCATGACCTCGATCGAATAGCCGGCCAGAAAAGCACAAAGATCATCGGCCTTCGGCGCAGCGTCATCCTCGCTGCGGAAGAGACTTGTCATTCCCATGCGATACCCCTGTTAACCAGTCATGGAAGGCTCCGCCCGAAGACACAGGGCGGAACGGCGCGCGGGAAGAATCCGCGCGCCGCGATCGGCTAGCCTGCCTTTCTGGTGCGCCAGCTTTCGGCGTAGCTCTCACGGGCCTCGCGGGCATAGGGCGTCGGCGAAACGCGCACTCGGATCTCCGCCTGCCTGTGCTTTTCGGTAGAGGTCTTGTCGGTGCCGCCGTTCGGCTCGCCCCAGACGAGCGTCAGAACGTCGCCGATCTGGACGTCGTCATCGACCACGCCGAGCGACAGCATGCAGCGCTCGTTATAGCTATAGCCGTTGAACATCGACATGCCGACCATCTTTTCATCGCGCAGGATCATGTCGGCGCTGGTGGAAGCGTAGTTCGGCTGCGGGAAGTCGATCCACTTGTAGTGATCCTCGCCGGGACGAAAGGCGGAGGCGATGACGTTGACCACGTCCTCCGCATTCCACTCGAAGGTCACCTTCTTGCGATTCTTCGCATCCTTCAGTTTTTCCAGAGACGACTTGCCGATGAATTCGGATTTCCAGTCGATGTAGAAGCCGTATCCGAGTTCGAACGGATTGACGTAATAGTCTTCGATATTGTCGGAGGCGAAGCTGCCGCCGATGGCGCCGCTTGCCTCATAGCTGTCGGCGCCCAACCAATCGCGGTATTCTTTCATCATGCCGTCGCCGGTGTAGATGCCCGGCAGGGGCGAAGGTATCCAGCCGGATTCCAGCGTATTGGTGGAGTAGGCGCGGCTGCCGACCTGGTGGAGGTCGACGCCCGCTTCGCGAGCCGATTCCAGGATGACGCTACGGATATATTCCAGATCCGCATATGGCCCCCAGATTTCGAGTCCCGGCGCTCCTGCCATGCCGTGCCGCAGCGCCTGCACTCGTTTCGAGCCCACATTGATCCAGTCGACATGGAAGAACTTGATATCCGGAACCGGGCCGCCGTTCATCTTCTCGAAGATTTTCGGCGCATCCGGACCCTGGATCTGGAAACGATAGTGAGTGCGGTAGACAGCCTTGCCGTCCGGGCGGGAGGGCGAGCGCGGGTCACGGTGGATGCGCACGTTCCACTTGCCGATCGCC
Source organism: Rhizobium moroccans (assembly GCF_057559155.1). Classification (NCBI taxonomy): domain Bacteria; kingdom Pseudomonadati; phylum Pseudomonadota; class Alphaproteobacteria; order Hyphomicrobiales; family Rhizobiaceae; genus Rhizobium; species Rhizobium moroccans. The sequence goes on from NZ_JBHFJG010000001.1 coordinate 80,458, forward strand.
TGCTGGAATTGCACCCAGTTGGCGGTCGGCGCACGGCCAACGAGCACGAACTTATCCTCCCGCTCCCGGAAGATGATCATATCGCCTATCACATGGCCTGCCGGCGTGACCGGCACGAAATGCTTGGCGCGATTGAGATCGAAATTCGTGAAGCTGTTGATGCCGACATGGTCGAGGAAAGAGGCGGCGTCCGGTCCTTCGACGATCACCTCGTCCATGTGATGCGACTGATCGAACAGGACTGCCGATTCGCGCCATGCGCGCTGTTCGTCACGCCAGTTGGTGAACTCCGGGGCAACGACCGGGTATACATACATGCCGATGCGCGAGTTGCGCAGCATCTGCGCGACATTGCCTTTTTGCCCGATAACCTCGGAAAGACTGGATCTCGTCACGATATCTCCTCCTCCAAAAAACTCCTCTGTGTATACATGAGGCTATCAAGCCAGAAATTTCAAGAGGAAATATCGAGCGCGCCGATCACGATGGTTCGTGATGCCGGCGCTATCGGCGAAACAGTGCGGAGAAGGCGATGCCGGCGGCCGGCTCAGGTGTTGACGAGCACGAGGCCCGGCACCTGGAGGATAAGCTCCGGATCCTCAAACATGACATATTCCAGGTTCTTGCGGGCGATGCGGGCATGTTCGCGGGCGATGAATTCCGCGCGGGTTCCCTCGCGGGCGGCGATTGCCGAAACCAGCGCCCGGTGCTGCTCCTGTGCGATATGGAGCGACTTGCGGAAGGCCATGACTTCGGGGCTAATCGAAAGAAAGGCCGAAGGCGAGGCGAAGGGCAGCCGGGTGGCGCGCTCGATCTCGCGCTGGAGGACGGTGCTGCCCGAAAGCTCCACGAGGCAGGTGTGGAACCTGGCGTTCAGTTCGGAATAGGCTTCAAAATCGACGTCGCCGGGTTCATCGCCAAAGCATTCCTCGAGCCGGGCCTCGACTTCCCGGAGCTGGTCGAGCCCGCCGGCCGAGACGCCGCGTTCCGCGGCAAGACGGGCCGCGGTGCCTTCAAGCACGCCGCGAAGCTCGATCGAATCCACGACATCCGCGAAGGTGAAGCTGCGCACCACGAAACCGCCATTCGCCAGCCTGTCGAGCAGACCCTCCTCGGCAAGCCGCGACAGGACCTCGCGTACGGGCGTGCGGGAAATCTGCAGGGCTTCCGCAAGCGGCACTTCGAAAAGCCGTGTCCCGCCGGGGAAATCGCCGCTGATGATCTTCTTGCGCAATTCCATCAGCGCCCGCAGCGTCTGCGTGGTTCGTGCCGTATCGTCCAATGCCCGTGCCTCCCCGGCAGTCCTGTCCAGGTGAATCTTAGCCGTATCTCATCAAATGCCAAGCGGCATGTATACAGGGAAGGGTGACGGAAGAGGGGCGTTCATCGAAGCCGTCTCCGGCAAGCGGATTGCAGGCGGTGCCCACGGCTGCGATACTGGCTGAAAACGGGTATGCAGAATGCCGGCAAGGAAACGAGGCGAATTTCGATTGTTCCGGAGCACGATCGCCGGCGTGCAGGCGGTGGCGGCGGAGACGGATCATCGGTTTTCCCGGCATACGCATGACCAGTTCGGTATCGGGACCATCGAGCATGGCGCGCAGGTCTCCGCCAGCGGCCGTGGGCAGGTCGAGGCGGGTCCGGGCGATACGATCACCGTCAATCCCGGAGAGGTTCATGATGGAGCGCCCATCGGCGATCACGGACGCTCTTGGCGGATGCTCTATTTCGAACCAAATATTATAGCAAAGGCGGTCGCGGAGATTACCGAGGGCAAGAAATCCCTTGTCGAGTTCGCCGATCCGGTGATGCGGATCGGCCGGACCGCGGGTGATTTCCGCCTGCTGTTTGCCGCCGTCACCGGGCAGGAGGCGGCTGCGGCCTGCCTGCGCCGACAGGAACTGCTGCTCACTCTACTGGCCGGGGTCATGCAAGAGAAATCGGACACTATGCCGGCCTTTCCCGCCGCCGTCGCGATCGCGCTCGAAAGACTGAACGACGACCCTGCCGGACAGATAACCCTGCCCGATCTCGCCGCCATCAGCGGACTTTCGCAGTTCCAGTTCCTGCGTGCCTTTTCTCGGGCGACCGGGCTTACGCCGCACGCCTATCTGATCCAGCGCCGGGTTTCGCTTGCCCGCAGGTTGATTGCCGGGGGTATACCTCTTGCGCAAGCGGCCGTCGAGAGCGGGTTTTCGGACCAGAGCCATATGACCCGGATTTTCACGCGCACCTATGGGATTTCGCCGGGCAATTATGCCGAAGTGGCGCGGTAATATTCATTTCGTCGGAGCACCGCCGACCCGAACCTTACCAATTGTTCATTTGACCCTTCATGCCGGCCCTTCCTAGGTTTTGGAAGCCGCCATGACGGCGGTCAGAGGCTCGCATCCGGGTTTCGGGTTGGGGATCGCGAGCCTCGTCAGACCCGCTGCTCACATCAATACCCGTTCACCAGCCGCAGGATGAGCTGGTGGACATTGCCGCCTTCGCTGAGTTCGACCTTGTCGAAATCGCGGCTGCGCTGCCGTTGTGCGAGGGAAAGCTCTCCGAGCCGTTTGGTGAGGTCGGTTCTGATCTTTTTGCAATCCGGATCCGCATCGGCTCTCAGGCCGACGCTGACGGCCTCTATTTGCCGCACCATGTCGATGATGAACTCGCCGTGCACTTTCTCGTGGGCCGTAACGCCGGTGATGAAGGTTTCCCAATCTTGCTTTACGGTTGCGGGAAGCGTCGCCGCAGGCTTGGGAAGCGTATAGGTGATGATGAGGTTCGGGCGCGCCGAGACCAGGATGCAGGACCCATCATCCTGCGGCTCGTATTTCCTCGACCATGTGAGCTTGAAATTCGTATGCGCAATCGCTCGGCCTACTCCGACATTCGGTCCTCTTTCGCCGATCGACGCATAAAGTTCGGCTCCCGATTGGCCTTTGATCGCATAGGCGCTGACCTTTTCCACCGCCTGCCACTGTGCCTCCGCGATGGACGGCAGGGATAGAAACCCGGCGACGAGCAGGTGGAATGAAAAGGCAGGCGTCACGCGGATTTTCCCCAATGGCTATTCTCGTGCGGCGGAGACTAGCGGGCTCTTCGGCTTGCTTCAATCGGTCAGGTAATGGGAACTCCACTCATGCACGGGGTTGGCGAATTCTGCTCGAACTGCTAAGCAACGGCCGTTTTTTTAGATATGCGAGCCGTTCAATGGGTCCCAAGTCGTCAGACATATAAGCCGCAGCAACAGTTCCTTGTTGTTGCGGCCTTCTGTCCGGTTCATATCCAATTGTCGATGAAGTGGCAGATCGCCGCGGAATGAAATTCATTCAAGCGGATCTCCCATCGTGTCCAATTTACAATCGCAAACCTGGAATCATACCCTGCCGACGGCGCTCCTGCTGTTGGCGCCATTCGATATCCTGGCCTCGCTTGCCATGGATATCTACCTGCCTGTCGTGCCGGCCATGCCAGGCATGCTCCAAACTTCGCCGACGGTCGTGCAGCTGACCCTGAGCCTCTACATGCTCATGCTCGGCTTCGGCCAGATCGTCTTCGGGCCGCTTTCCGACCGGATCGGCCGACGCCCGGTCGTTCTCGGCGGGGCGGCTCTCTTCATCCTCGCCTCCTTCCTGCTGGCCATCGCCTCGTCCGGCGCGATGTTCCTCGGGTTGCGCATCCTGCAGGCGATCGGTGCCTCGGCGGCCCTGGTCGCCACCTTCGCCACCGTGCGGGACGTCTATGCCGAACGGCCGGAGGGCGCGGTGATCTACAGCCTGCTGGGTTCGATGCTGGCCTTCGTGCCGGCTCTCGGGCCCATCGCCGGCGCGCTGATCGCCGAGCGGTTCGGATGGCAGGCCATTTTCGCGACCCTCGGCATACTGGGGGTGATCGCCCTCATCAATGCGCTGCCGAACTGGCCGGAAACGCGGCCGAAGCGCGAAGGCACAGAAACCGTGGTGTTCGCGAGAATTCTCACGAACGCCTCCTTCTGGACCTATACGCTCGGCTTCAGCGCGGCCATGGGGTCCTTCTTCGTATTCTTCTCGACGGCGCCGCGACTGCTCATCGGGCGGGCGGGTTTTTCCGAAATCGGCTTCAGCCTAGCCTTCTCCACTGCAGCTTTCGTCATGATCCTGACAAGCCGCTTCGCGAAGCGCTTTGTCGGCAGATGGGGCGTTGCGGGAAGCCTTGCCCGCGGAATGCTGCTGCTCCTTCTCGGTGCTCTGCTTCTCATCATCGGGCAAGGTTTGGCGGAGCCCTCATTCTGGAGCTTCCTGCCGCCGATGTGGATCATCGCCGTCGGGATCGTCTTTGCGACCTCGGTTGCGGCCAACGGCGCTCTTCAGGAGTTCGGCAACGTGGCCGGTACGGCGGTCGCGCTCTACTTCTGCATACAGAGTGTAATCGTCGGTGTGGCCGGCACATTGTCGGTCGTGTTGCTCGGCGGTGATACGGTCTGGCCGCTCGCCGGTTATTGCGCTGTCATGGCGCTTATCACACTGGCTGCCTTGGCGCGTCTTTCGAAACGATAGAAACATGTCCGGGCCGGCCTCGCGCCGGCCCGGTCACCAATCATCGTTCGGAAAATGCAAGCCGGGCGCCCAGCACCACGAAAGCGCCGGCAAAGATGCGCCGCATCCAGGTAAGGATATACGGCCGCGACAGGACCTGGCCGCGGATGGCCGCTGCAAAGAGACCGTATCCCACGAAGACCACGAAAGTCATCAGCATGAAGGCCAGGCTGAGTTCGGTCATGCGCGTCAGTGGAGCGGTTTCGTTCGGTCCGATGAACTGCGGCAGGAAGGCGAAAAAGAAGATCGAAAGCTTCGGATTGAGCAGATTGACGAAAATTGCCGAGATGATCACCTGGCGCGCCGAATGAGGAGCCGTTTCCTCATCCACTGAAAGGGTGCCCTTCTCCTTCAATACCCGCCAGGCCATGAAAAGCAGGTAGGCGACGCCGAGATATTTGATCGTCTGAAACGCAAGCGCACTCGCATGAAGCAGGACGGCAAGCCCCGAGACCGCGGCTACCATGTGCGGCACTATGCCGAGCGTGCAGCCGAGCGCTGCGATAATGCCGGCGCGCGCACCGCGCGAAAGGCCGGCGGCCAGCGTGACGAGAACGCCGGTGCCCGGCGAGGCGACGACGATGAAAGAGGTGAGGAGAAACTCAAGGCTCATGGCAAAGATCCTTTGGTAGGCCGAACGCTTTCCTCCGATAGGTCGCGATGTCGTCAACGGTCTTGAACAAAATTGCAGGCGGTTCTCTTGGGGAATGCACGTCGCATTTGCCGCCCGGGCATGCTATCAGGCCGCCGAAACGACGAAGGAATAGCGAGAATGACCCTCCTGAAACCGAAGCTCAGCCGTGAAGTCGCCGAAACGCTCGCTGCCGGAGGTCCGGTCGTGGCGCTCGAATCGACGATCATCACCCACGGCATGCCCTATCCCGCTAATCTCGAAACGGCGCTGGCGGTCGAGGCGGTCGTGCGGGAAAACGGCGCGGTGCCGGCGACGATGGCCGTGGTGGAAGGCGAACTGAGGGCGGGCCTGGAGAGTGCCGAGCTGGAATCGCTCGCCCAGGCGAAGGATGTGGTCAAGGCTTCCGGCCGTGATCTGTCGGTCGCCATGGTACGCAGGCAATCGGCCGGCACGACGGTTTCCGCTACCATGCTGCTTGCCGATCTGGCTGGCATCGATATCTTTGCGACAGGCGGCGTCGGCGGCGTGCATCGCGGCGCGGAGCAGACCTTCGATATCTCCGCCGATCTTACCGAACTCGGCCGCACCAGGACGGCGGTCGTCTGCGCCGGCGTGAAATCCATTCTCGATATCGCCAAGACGCTCGAATATCTGGAAACCCAGCGCGTGCCGGTGATCGCTTACGGCACCGATGAGTTCCCGGCCTTCTTCACCCGCTCAAGCGGCTACAAGGCCGACCACCGGCTGGACACGCCGGAGGAGATCGCCCGCGCCATGCACCTTCATCATAGGCTCGGCACCGGCACGGGCCTGCTGATCGCCAATCCGATCCCGCAAGAGGCCGCGCTGACACCGGAATTCATCGACGGCACGATCGCGGATGCGGTGCGCGAGGCCGATGAACGCGGCATCGGCCGCAAGGAGCTGACGCCCTTCCTGCTCGCCCGCATCAATGAGCTTTCCAAGGGAGAGAGCCTGAAGGCGAATATCGAGCTCGTGAAGAACAATGCGAAGCTCGCCGCGAAGATGGCCGTCGCCTATGCGGCGTTGAAGAAGGGCTGATATCGGCGCCACCGCCGGATTGCCTCGTTCAGGCGGTTCCCATCCGGCGGGCAAGCATGCGCTCGAGCGCGGACAGTGCATCGTAGATCAGCACGGCGAGCGCGCCGACGATCAGGCCGCCTTGCAGAACGAAGGCGAGATTGTTCGATTGCAGCCCGGCAATGATGACCTCGCCGAGCGTCCGTGCCGCGACCGTCGAGCCGATCGTGGCGGTCGCGAGGCTGATGACCACCGAAAGCCGGATGCCCGCGAGAATGACCGGAAGCGACAGCGGCAGCTCGATCTTCGCAAGCCGCTGGAGGTCGGTCATACCGGCGCCACGCGCAGCCTCCATCACCGAGCGCGGTAGATTGGTGAGCGCCGTCAGGGTGTTCTCGAAGATCGGCAGAAGGCCGTAAAGGAAGAGTGCAATCAAGGTTGGTTTTTCGCCGAAGCCGACGGCGGGTACGGCCAGCGCCAACACCGCAACCGGGGGAAAGGTCTGGCCGATGTTCACGAGACTGCGCGAAAGGGGCAGGAACTCCGCGCCGAAAGGGCGGGTGACGAGGATAGCCAGCATCACGGCGACGATTATCGCCGCCAATGTGGCGATGAAGACGGTGCGGAGATGCTGGACCGTCAGCGAAAGCAGGCTGCCTTGATTATAGATGGCGGGTGCGTTGGTCTGGGTCAGCGGCTTCAGCAACGGTTCGAAGCTTCCCGGCGTCACCAGGAAGGCGATCAGCAGGAGAAGCAGGAGCCCCCGCAGAATCGTCGGCAGCCACTGTTTCATCGCGGCCTCGCTGCGCGTTTCAACAGCCCGTCGAGGGTTACTTTGCCGATCGGGGCGCCGCTTGCGGAGACGACGGGAAGCGCATCACGGCCGGTCCAGATGAGCTCTCCGAGCGCATCCTGTTGGCTCGTCTCTCCGGAGATCGCGGGACCTTCGACCTCGCCGGGCTCGGCGGCATCGCTTGCCGTTGCGATGGAGAGCAACCGGAAAGGCCTTTGTGCCTCGCCGATCAGCGTTTCGACGAAGGGCGTCGCCGGGGACCGGATGAGTTCGGCCGGCTCGCCGTATTGCACCACCTTGCCCTTGTCCATCACCGCAATCCTGGTCGCCAGGTGGAAGGCTTCGTCCATGTCGTGGGTGACGAGGATAACGGTCGTGCGGAAATGTTTCTGGATCGCGAGCAGGTCGTCCTGCGCCTTCGCGCGGATCACCGGATCGAGCGCGCCGAAGGGCTCGTCCATCAGCAGGATATTCGGTTCGGCGGCAAGCGCGCGGCCAACGCCGACGCGCTGCTGCTGTCCGCCGGAAAGCTCGTGCGGATAGCGTGCCCCGAACGTCTCGGGATCGAGCTGGAAAAGCGTGAGCAGTTCTTCAACCTTTGCGTCGATCCTCGCCTTTTCCCAACCGAGCAGGGTCGGCACGGTGGCGATATTCTCCGCGACGGTTCGGTGCGGGAAGAGCCCGTGTCCTTGAATGGCATAGCCGATCCGGCGGCGCAGTTCATGGCCGGGGATCGCCCGGTTGTCCTCGCCGTCGATGCGGATCGTGCCCGAGGTCGGCTCCACCAGACGGTTGACCATCCTGAGCAGTGTCGTCTTGCCGGAACCGGACGTGCCGACGACGACGGTGATCGTGCGGGGTTCGATCACCATCGAGACGTCATCGACCACGGCAGTGCCGTCGTAGCGTTTGGTGATGGCTTCGATCTCGATCATGCCGACCTTCCTTTCGGTATGCGACTGTTCATTTCGATCAGCGCATCGAGCACGACTGCGGCCGCGAAGGCGAGAGCTACCGTGGGAACCGCGCCGAGCAGTACAAGGTCCATGGCCGTCTGGCCGATACCCTGAAAGACGAAGACGCCGAAGCCGCCGCCGCCGATGAGGGCTGCTATGGTGGCGAGCCCGATGTTCTGGACGAGCACGATGCGGATGCCGGTGAGGATGACGGGTAATGCAAGCGGGAATTCGATACTGAAAAGGCGTTGACGGTCGGTCATGCCGATCCCGCGTGCCGCCTCGTTCGCCTCGCGCGGCACACCGGCGAGACCGACGACCGTGTTGGCCACCACCGGCAACAGCGAATAGAGGAAGAGGGCGACGAATGCGGGCGCCACGCCGATACCGCGAATGCCGATCGCGGCGGCTCCCGGAACATTAGCAGCGATCCATCCGAGCGGTGCGATCAATATGCCGAAGAGGGCAATGGACGGAATGGTCTGAATGAGGTTCAGCGTGTTGAGGACGGCGGCTCTGAGCGGTTCGACGCGATGGCAGAGAATGCCGAGGGGCAAGCCGATGGCGACCGCGGCGAACAGCGAGCCGAGCGCCAGCGTCACATGGCGGCCGGCCTCGATCCAGAAGACATCGGCGCGGCTTGCATATTCCTTCATGATCGACAGGCCGTTCCAGCTTCCGGAGGTAAGCAGTACCGTAACCGCGATCGCCGCCATGATGAGAACCAGCACCCGCGTCAGCGGCCGGGGCTGCAACCGGGCGATCGCATCGGCAGCCAAAAGCGTGAAGGCGAAGATGAGTATCCAGAAACCGGAAGCCGGCGAGACGCGGGCATAGCTGTTGCTTTCCGGTGTCAGAAAAGTTGCGGCCAGGCCGATCGACAATGCCAAGGTGATGAGGGCCGCTGCGGCGGCGAAAAACCTTAACTGGACCGGCGTCCGCAGGACCGCGATCAGGGTGGCGGCGAACAGGAGCAAGGCGAGGCCCCAGCCCGCCCATCCCGGCAGCGCCGAGAGAATTGCCTTTGCTTCGCCCTGCACGATGCGGTTCGGCTTCAGTGTCGCAAAGGGTGCCGCGAGAGCCCCGTAGGCGGCCAGAAGGGCGATCACGATGCCGAGTTTGTCGAACGGGATTTTCAAACCGCTGCCTCTGCCGTCGAGAATAGGCCGGGTATTTTCATAGACCCGGCCTATTCCGGCGTGAAGTGAAGTCGAAGGGATTTATTTCAGGAAACCGTTCTGTTTCAGAAAATCCTCGGCGACGGCCTTTGCCGGCTCGCCGCCCACCTGCACGCGGCCATTGAGCTCTTGCAGCGTTATGAGGTCGAGTTTCTCGAAAACCGGCTTCAATACGGTTTCGATATCCGGATGTTCCTTCAAAACGGCTTCACGGATGATCGGCGCCGGCTGGTAGACCGGCTGCACGCCCTTGTCGTCTTCCAGTACGACGAGGCCGGAGGGAGCGATGCCGCCATCGGTGCCGTAGACCATCGCGGCATTGGCGCCGTTCGTCTGGTTGGCAGCCGCGGCGATCGTGGCCGCCGTATCGCCACCTGAAAGCGTGATGAGCTGCTCGGGTTTCAGGGTAAAGCCATAGGTGGTCTGGAAGGCCGGAAGGGCTGCCGCTGAGTTGACGAATTCCGAAGAGGCGGCAAGCTTCACCTCTCCGCCACCGGCAACGAACTTGCCGAAATCGGTGAGTGTCTTCAGGCTGTTGGCATCGGCTACATCCTTACGGATGGCGATAGCCCAGGTATTGTTGGCAGGTGAAGGCGTCAGCCAGACTATCTTGTTGGCGTCGTAATCAAGTGTCTTGACCGTTTCGTAAGCTTGCGCAGCGTTCTTCCATGCCGGATCGTCGGCCTTTTGGAAGAAGAAGGCGCCGTTTCCGGTGTATTCCGGATAAATGTCGATCTCGCCGGCAGTGATCGCCTGACGGACCACCGGCGTGGCGCCGAGCTGAATGCGATCGGTGGTCTGAATATTGTTGGCGTTCAGCACCGAAAGAATGATGTTGCCAAGCACACCACCTTCCGTGTCGATCTTCGAGGAGACGACGACCTGGGCGTTCGCCATGCCGACGGAAAAGGCGAAAGCCGCGGCGGCAGCGATGAACTTCGTCTTCAGAATCATTGGATGAACCCTCCGTTGTCGTCCCCATTATGACCCGGCGACCTCGGCACCTGCGGGGCATGAACTGCTATATGTGGCAGGGTTCGAGAAAAGGAAAAGGGGTTTCCGGCAATTGACGGCTAAGTTCCTTCCGTTTGTCGATGCGCCGATCAATAGGAGTTGAATTTTCCGGAGGAGCTTTGGCGCCCTAGATTGTCATGGAGGCGCTGGTACCCGAAAAGGAGTCGAGTTTGCAGTTCCACCGTACCCTATCGCTCGCCGCCATGTTTCTGGCTCTCGTGGCCGCGCCGGTGATGGCGCAGGAGGGGCGGGAGCCGCCGCAGCGGGGAAATGCCTCAAGCGGGATTTTCAATCTCATCCCTCCCGATTCCAGCACGGATCACGTGCTAAAGACCGCTTCCGGCGACCTGCCCTATACCGCCACCGCCGGCACGCTCGATCTCTTCGGGCAGGATGGTGATCGTACAGCAAAGGTCTTTTATACGGCTTATGTATCCAAGGATCGGCAGCCCCGACGCCCGCTCACTTTTGTCTTCAATGGCGGTCCGGGTGCTGCCTCGGCCTATCTGCATCTCGGTCTCGTCGGGCCTCGCGTGCTGGAGTTCGGTCCTTCTCAGGACGACGGCACCACCCCGAAGCTATCGGACAATCCCGATAGCTGGCTTGCCTTCACGGACCTTGTGCTGATCGATCCCGTCGGCACCGGCTGGAGCCGCGCGGCAAGCAATGACGCGGCGGGCAGCTTCTACGGGGTGAGGCAGGATGCCGAAAGCCTTGCCAAGGTGATCGCCCTCTATGTTCAGAAGAACGACCGAATGGATGCGCCGAAATACCTGCTCGGCGAGAGCTATGGCGGGTTCCGCGCGGCCAAGGTCGCGACGGCGTTGAAGGGCAATCAAGGTATCCTCGCCAGCGGCGTGATCATGGTCTCGCCAATGATCGAAGGCCGGTTCCTCGCGAGCACGGGGGACGACCCACTGGCTGCGGCCCTGCAACTGCCCTCTCTTGCGGCAGCCGAGCTGGAGCGCGCCAATGCCTTCACGCCGGAAAAACTAGGCGAGGCCGAGCGCTTCGCGATGGGCGACTATCTGGTTTCACTCGCCGGCCCCGCTCCTTCCGGAGCAGTCGCGGACGGTTTCTACAGCCGGATTTCGGAACTCACCGGCATTCCGAAAGAGGATGTCGCCCCCACGCGCGGCTTCGTCGGGGAGATCTACGCCAAGCGGGCAGCCGGTAGCGGACAGATTGCGAGCTCCTATGACGCGGCCTACAGTGTTCCCGACGCCTATCCCGAAGCCGGCTACAGCCGGAACGACGATCCCATCCTCGATGGCTACACCCGCGCTTATGGCGCTGCCTTTGCCAACTATGCCCGGCATGAGCTGGGCTTCCCCAGCGAAGTGACTTACACGCTGCTGAACGAGGACGTGAACCGCCGCTGGGAGTGGAACGGCGGAAGGGGCGGAGATAGCCGGGCAATGGCTAGCGCCTCAGGAGACCTGCGCGACCTGCTCTCGGTCATCCCTTCGTTCCGGGTGATGGTGGTGCACGGTTACAGCGATGCCCTGACGCCCTACGGCGTGAGCCGCTACGTGATCGATCATCTGCCGTCCGACCTCGCGGCGGGGCGTGCCGAACTCAAGGTCTATCGCGGCGGTCATATGTTCTACACCGATCCAGCTTCCCGCCGCAGCTTTGCGCTGGACGCGCGGACGTTCTACGAGGCCAAGGCGACGGATTAACGAACTCGCGTCCAAGGGTCCCATCCGATCGTTTTCGGACAAAGCCTGTGCAGGATTGAGCATGGACCCTCGCGCCAGCCGCTTCTAAGTTTGCTCTCCGAATCCGGCTTGTCCGGAATCAAAGGGAGGAGACACCAAAAATGGATCGCATGAAGGACAAGGTCGTCCTGGTATTCGGCGCGGGCTCGGTCGGCCCAGGCTGGGGAAACGGCAAGGCGGCGGCCGTCGCCTATGCGCGCGAAGGCGGCAAGGTCGTCTGCGTCGATGTCAACCTCGAGGCGGCGCGCAATACGCTGGAGGTGATCGAATCCGAGGGCGGGGAAGGTTTGGCGCTTGCCGCGGATGTCACGAAATCCCAGGAGATTGCGTCGGTGGTCGAAGCGACGATGCAGCGTTTCGGCCGCATCGACGTGCTTCATAACAATGTCGGCATCAATGTGCCGGGCGGAGCGGCGGAAGCGACCGAGGAGAGCTGGCGGCGGGTGATGGACGTCAATCTCACCAGCGCGTTCCTGACCTGCAAGGCGGTTCTGCCCATCATGGAACGACAGGGCGGCGGCGCGATCGTCAATATCTCGTCGCTGGCTGCCATACGCTGGACCGGCTATCCCTACGTTTCATATTATGCATCGAAGGCGGCCCTGAACCACTTCACTCGGGCTATTGCGGTGGAATATGCCGCCAAGGGTATCCGCGCCAATGCCATTCTCCCTGGAGTTATGGACACTCCGCATATCCAGAAGCAGATCAGCGGCTATTACGGCACCGCTGACGAGATGAAGGCGAAACGCGATGCGCTGTCCCCGATGAAGCGCCAGGGAGATGGGTGGGATATCGCCTGGGCCTCGGTTTTTCTCGCATCCGACGAAGCGAAGTACATAACAGGCATCGAATTGCCGGTGGATGGCGGGCTGCACGTAACCGTTTCCGGCAGCCTCGGCTGAGGCCTTTTTGAGAATTCCACAATATGGATCGATTTTGAAATTTTTTGTCGCTCAAAGGATTTCCGACTTGCCATGCATCGCACTGTTGCGCAAAGTCGCGATGTCTGATCGAAAAGAAGATCCATATTGTGGACCAAACGGACGGCAGGAGGAGCCGGACGTCGGGGAGGAATAAAGCGGAGCCTGCCGAGGAGGGCATGTGACGCGTTCATCGCCATCGGTGATGCCATTCCGTCGACATCTTCCTGCATTGCGCATGAGAAATGCGCATCAAGGAGGATATGCAGGTGACGGCAGTCAACAATACGATCGATCCGCTCGAAGATGCGGCTATGCTGGCGGGGCTCGAGGGAGTCGCGCCGCAACAATCCGGCTCCGTGTGGATGCGGCCGGTGGAAGCTGTCGCCGCGGTGCTGTTGGTGGCGATCATCGCGCTTCTCTTCACCGGCGTGATCTCGCGCTACGTCTTCTCGCTGCCGATCGTCTGGATCGACGAGGTGGCATCGATCTCCTTCCTCTGGCTTGCCATGCTCGGCGCCGCAATGGCGGTCGATCGGAGCGAACACCTGCGCCTGACGCTCTTTGTGGGCATGTTTCCGGAGCGGGTCCAGAAATTCGCGGGCACGTTGTCCATGCTGCTCGTCGCCCTCTTTCTCGGCGCCATGCTTCGGCCGGCCTTCGAATATGCGATGGAGGAATCCTATATCACCTCCGCCGCGCTCAACATTCCTATGAGTTGGAGAGCGTCCGCCCTTCCGGTCGGTGTCACGCTGATGCTGATCCTGGCGCTCGTCCATGCCTTGCGTGGGGCGAGTTTTCGGCAGATCCTGGTTTCGGTTGTGGTGATCGCCTTGGCGACGGCAATCCTGTGGATGGGATCGCCCACTCTAAAGCAGATCGGCAATTGGAACATACCGATCTTCCTCGTCGGGTTCGTTGCTCTCTTCTTGGTTCTCGGCGTGCCGATCGCCTTCTGCTTCGGGCTCGGGACACTGGCCTTTCTCTCGTTCAGCACCTCCGTGCCGATCTTCGTGATGATCGGCCGCATGGACGAGGGCATGTCGAGCATCATCCTGCTCTCGGTACCGATCTTCGTGCTGCTCGGCTGCATTCTCGATGCCACCGGCATGGGCAAGGCAATTGTCGAATTCCTGGCCTCTCTGCTCGGGCATGTGCGCGCCGGCATGTCCTATGTGCTGCTCGGCTCCCTCTTTCTGGTGTCGGGCATTTCCGGCTCGAAAGTCTCCGACATGGCGACGGTTGCGCCGGCACTGTTTCCGGAAATGAAGCGGCGCGGCCACAAGCCGCCGGAGATGATCGCGCTTCTAGCAACCGGGGCGGCGATGGCCGAAACCGTGCCGCCGTCGATCGTGCTGATCGTGCTGGGATCGGCGGCCGGCGTTTCGATCGCCGGGCTGTTCACCGCCGGCTTTGCGATCGCCATGGTGCTGCTCTTGGTGCTGGCGGTTCTCGCCCGCTTCAAGTCCCGGCATGAATCCATGGCGGGCGTGAAACGCGCACCTCTTTCGCTGATCTGGAAGGTTTTCCTTGTCGCGGCACCTGCGCTCGTTTTGCCCTTCCTGATCCGTACTGCGGTCGGCGAAGGTATCGCGACGGCGACCGAAGTTTCCACCATCGCCGTTCTTTACGCCATGATCATAGGAGCCGTGCTCTATGGTGGCATCAGCCGTGGGCGGATCTATTCCATGCTGGTGGAGACGGCCGCCCTTTCCGGTGCGATCCTGATGATCCTGGGGGCGGCTTCCGCCATGGCCTGGGCGCTCACGCAGACGGGTTTCGCGGCGCAGCTGGTGGCAGCGGTGCAGGGTCTTCCGGGCGGCTGGATGACCTTCATGGGTGTCACCATCCTGATCTTCATGGTGCTCGGCTGTGTGCTGGAGGGCCTGCCGGCGATCGTGCTGATGGCGCCCATCATGTTCCCGGTCGCCCGCTCCGTCGGCATCAACGATATCCATTATTCGATGGTCGTGGTGACCGCCATGAACATCGGCCTGATGGCACCGCCGATCGGCATCGGCTTCTATATCGCCTGCAAGATCGGAAACGTTTCGCCCGACGAGGCCATGAAGGCGATCTGGCCCTATATCGGCGCGCTGATGATCGGTCTCGTGGTTATCGCGGCCGTCCCCTATTTCTCGACGTTCCTTTTGTGAGGGGGAGCGCGAGGCTTCATACGTCAATCCAATCAACTGAAATCGGAGGAGGATTTCATGAACGTCAACCGTAGAACGCTACTCATGGGCGCGGCCGCGACAGGCGTCGCCACGACATTTTCGATCCGCACGCGCCCGGCCAACGCTGCGGAATTCACCTATAAGTTCGCCAACAACCAGGCGCTTACCCACCCCATGAACGTGCGGGCGCAGGAAGCCGTTGCCAAGATCCAGGAGGAGAGCGGCGGCCGCATGGCGATCAACATCTTCCCCTCGAGCCAGCTCGGCGCCGACACCGACATGCTGAATCAGGTTCGCGCCGGCGGCGTCGAAATGTTCAGCCTTTCGCCGATCATTCTGTCGACGCTTGTTCCCAATGCTTCGCTCAACGGCGTCGGCTTCGCGTTTCCGAGCTACGATCAGGTCTGGCCGGCGATGGACGGCGAACTCGGGAAATATGTGCGTGGCGAAATCGAAAAGAAGGGGCTGCTGACGCTTGACAAGATCTGGGACAACGGCTTCCGCCAGATCACTTCCTCCAAGGGGCCGATCGAGACGCCCAAGGATCTGGAAGGTTTCAAGATCCGCGTGCCGGTAAGTCCGCTCTGGACTTCCATGTTCACCGCCTTTGGCTCTGCGCCAGCCAGCATCAATTTCGCCGAGACCTATACGGCGCTGCAGACAGGTATCGTCGACGGGCAGGAGAACCCGCTGGCGATCCTCACCACCGCCAAGCTCTATGAAGTCCAGAAATACGTCTCAATGACCAACCACATGTGGGACGGGTTCTGGATTCTCCTCAATCGCCGCTCCTGGCAGGCGTTGCCGGAAGACCTGCAGCAGATCGTCGCCAAGCACTTCAACGCCGCTGCCGAACTGCAGCGCAAGGATGTCATGGGGCTGAATGCCTCGGTCCAGAAGGAACTCGAGGGCAAGGGGATGGCGTTCAACACGCCGGACGGTGGCCTTTTCCAGGAGAAGCTGAAAGAGGCGAATTTCTACGCCGACTGGAAGTCGAAATACGGCGACGAAGCCTGGGCGATCCTGGAAGGGGCGGTCGGCAAGTCGCTCGGGTGACGGGAAGACGATAAGCGCGGGAAACGCATATGGAGGCCAGCATAGAAGAGCTGTCGGCTGTCAGGGGTGCTGCCGCTTCCGGTTCGGGAGCGCAGGCCGTCGAAAGAGCGTTGCAGCTTCTGGCGATCGTCGGGCGCGGCGCCGATACCGGCGTCACGCTGGGTGATGTGGTGGCCAGCAGCGGTCTCAACAAGCCGACGGCGAGGCGATTGCTGATGGCCCTGATGCGCTCCCGTCTTGTCGAGCAGGACGAGATGACCCGCCGCTACTATCTCGGCGGGGAACTCTATGTGCTCGGCATGCTGGCTTCGCGCCGTCATGGGCTTCTGGAGATGGCCGGTGAAAGCTTGAGGCGCCTTTCTGCCCTGACTGCCGATACCAGCTTCGTTTCGATGCGGCGGGATGACTACGCCGTCTGCCTGCATCGCGAGGAAGGGACCTATCCGGTGCGCACCCATGCGCTGCTCACCGGCGATCAGAATCCGCTCGGTGTGGGCGCCGGGTCGCTCGCCATGCTGGCGGCGCTTCCGGATGCCGAAGTCGAAGTCGTTATCGAGAGATCGCATGACATCGTCGCGAAACAATATCCCGGTTATTCGCCGGCTATCATTCGCGAGGATGTCGCTCGCACCAGGGAGGCTGGCTATGCGATCAATCCAGGCCGTGTCGTTGCCAATTCCTGGGGCATCGGAATGGCGATCCTGCTTCCGGACGGCCGCCTCGCCGGAGCGCTGTCGATCGCGGCGATCGACAGCCGCATGGGGCCTGCGAGGCAGGTCGAGCTTGCCGACCTGCTGCGCGTGGAGGTCGACCGTATCCAGGGGAAGCTGAAAGCCTTGTTCAATTCCGAGAGAGCCACGGCCGGAAGATTGCCGCGGCAGCCGGCACGGAAAGTGCCCGAGCGCGTTTAGCCGAAAAGGAGACAAGATCATGACACAGGCGCAGATCGTCGGTTGGGCCCATTCGAAATTCGGGAAATCCGAAGCGCCCACCACCCGCGAGCTCATGGCGGAAGTCGTCAATCCGGCGCTCGCCCATGCGGGCATCGAGGCCAGGGATGTCGACGGCATCTTCGTCGGGGTTTTCAACAACGGCTTCACCAAGCAGGATTTCCAGGGCGCGCTGGTCGCCATGGCGGCGGACGGCTTTACCCATACGCCCGCCATGCGCGTGGAAAATGCCTGCGCCACCGGATCGGCGGCGATCTATTCGGCGCTCGATTTCATCGCCTCCGGCCGCGGCAAGATCGCGCTCGTCGTCGGTGCGGAAAAGATGACCTCGCTGCCGACCAAGGAAACCGGCGATGTGCTGCTTTCCGCCTCGTTCCGTGAGGAGGAAGCGGATGTGGAGGGTGGCTTTGCCGGCCTATTCGGCCGCATCGCGAGCAATTACTTCCAGCGTTACGGCGACCGTTCCGAGGAGCTGGCGATGATCGCCGCGAAGAACCATGCGAACGGCGTCAAGAATCCCTATGCCCACATGCAACGGGATTTCTCCTTCGAGTTCTGCAATACGGTTTCCGACAAGAACCCCTATGTCGCACCGCCGCTTCGGCGCACGGATTGCTCGCTGGTGTCCGACGGAGCAGCGGCGCTCGTGCTCGCCCATCCGGACGTTGCGGCCGGCATGAACCGTGCTGTGGCTTTCCGTGCGCGCAACCATGTCAACGATATCCTGGCGATGTCGCGCCGCGATCCGATCGCTTTTGAAGGAGCTCGGCTGGCCTGGCGAAAGTCCCTGGAAGAAGCCGGCGTTTCGTTGGAGGACCTGAGCTTCGTGGAAACGCATGACTGCTTCACGATCGCCGAGCTCATCGAATACGAGGCGATGGGGCTTGCCAAGCCCGGCGAGGGGCATCGTGTCATCCGGGAAGGCATTACCGCCAAGGATGGCAGGCTACCGGTCAATCCATCCGGCGGTCTGAAATCCAAGGGGCATCCGGTCGGTGCGACCGGGGTTTCGATGCATGTGATGGCGGCCATGCAGCTTTGCGGCGAAGCGGGCGAAATGCAGCTGCCGAAAGCCTCGCTTGCCGGCGTCTTCAACATGGGCGGAGCTGCGGTCGCCAACTACGTCTCGATCCTGGAGCGGGCGAAATGAACATGATTGCCTCGGCTGGCGTGGATGGTAAGGCGGGACCGAAGGGCGGACTTCTACCGCGCTCCACCCGGGT
The DNA here is from genome assembly GCF_057559155.1 of Rhizobium moroccans. NCBI lineage: Bacteria > Pseudomonadati > Pseudomonadota > Alphaproteobacteria > Hyphomicrobiales > Rhizobiaceae > Rhizobium > Rhizobium moroccans. The sequence continues at coordinate 98,689 of NZ_JBHFJG010000001.1, forward strand.
CATGAACCTCGCCCGCTTCGTCACCCAATCCATGCGGCGCGATCCGCGGGGCATCGCCTTCGTCTGGGGCGAGAAGACCTGGACCTGGGCGGAGTTCGAGGCCCGCATCGATGCCATCGCGACCGCATTGCAGGAGCGTTTCGGGGTTGCGAAGGGCGACCGTGTCCTGGTGCAGTCGCAGAACTGCAACCAGATGTTTGAATCCATGTTCGCCTGCTTCCGGATCGGCGCGGTCTGGGTGCCGACGAATTTCCGGCAGACGCCGGAGGAGGTCGCCTATCTCGCCAAAGCCAGCGGCGCTGCGGGCATGATCTGCAACGCTTCCTTTCCGCAGCATGCGAAGGCGGTTCGCAGCGAAAATCCAGATGTCGGTTTCGTGCTCGCGATCGGCGAAGCTGGGTTCGGTCCTTCCTATGACGCGCTGGTCGAGGAATTCCGTGGCCGCAAGCCTGTGGAAGCGGCAGTCGATCGCGACGATCCCTGCTGGTTCTTCTTTACCTCGGGCACGACCGGACGGCCCAAGGCGGCGGTACTGACGCATGGCCAGATGGCTTTCGTCGTCAACAATCACCTTTGCGATCTGATGCCGGGGGTTACGTCCGCGGACGCCTCATTGGTGGTGGCTCCGCTGTCCCATGGCGCCGGTGTTCACCAGCTCACACAAGTGGCGCATGGCGTGAAGACGATCCTGCTGCCGACGGAAAAGTTCGAGATCGATGCTGCCTGGGCGCTGGTCGAGAAATGGCGCGTCTCCACCATGTTTACCGTGCCGACGATCCTGAAGATGCTGGTCGAGCATCCGGCGGCGGAGAAATACGATCATTCCTCGTTGCGGTATGTGATCTATGCCGGCGCGCCGATGTACCGCGAGGACCAGAAGCGGGCGCTGAAAGCGCTGGGGCCGGTGCTCGTGCAATATTTTGGGCTTGGCGAGGTTACCGGTGCGATCACGGTGTTGCCGCCTGCGCTGCATTCGGCGGAAGACGGGGAGAGCGTCAAGATCGGCACTTGCGGAATGGTGCGGACCGGAATGCAGGTCTCGATCCAGAACGATGCCGGCGAAGAGCTATCGCCCTATGAGACCGGTGAGATCTGCTGCACCGGGCCGGCCGTCTTCGCAGGTTATTACGACAATCCGGAAGCCAACGAGAAAGCCTTCCGTAACGGCTGGTTCCGCACCGGCGATCTTGGGCACGTGGACGAGGAAGGTTTCCTCTACATCACCGGCCGTGCTTCTGACATGTACATTTCCGGCGGCTCCAACGTCTATCCGCGTGAGATCGAGGAAAAGCTCCTTACCCATCCCGCAGTCAGCGAAGTGGCGGTGCTGGGCGTGCCCGATCCGCTTTGGGGCGAGGTGGGGATTGCCGTCTGTGTCGCCAAGCCGGGAACATCCGTGACCGAGGAGGAACTCTTCGCGTTCATCGACGGCAAGATGTCCCGCTACAAAATGCCGAAGCGCTTCATTTTCTGGGAGGCCCTGCCGAAATCCGCCTATGGCAAGATCACCAAGAAGATGATCCGCGAGGAATTGCAGAAGCGGGGCGGAATCGATGGCTGAGGCTGCACGCAACGAAAAATTCTCCATGCGGCAGATCAGGCATCCCGGCCCGGTTGTCGAGGTGCGGCGGGAGGTCGTCAGGACCGTTCTGAAGCCGGTCGAAGGAGAGCTTCAGCCTGGTGAGACCTTCATGGACGGGATCGCGCGGGTCTTTGCCGAAGCTGGTTGCCTTGGCGGCTATGTCACGATCGAAGGGGGCGGCTGCGATCCCTTCCGCTTTGTGCTGCCGGCTCTTTCGCCGGATGAGGAACACGCCGCCTGGTACAGCGAAACCCATGCGCCCGAAGCGGGCGGCAGGTTCGTCGCCGCGACCGCGATGGTTGGCGAGCGGGACGGGGCGCCATTTCTGCATTGCCACGGCATCTGGGATACGGGCGAAGATAAACCTCGCATGGGTCATGTGCTGCCTTTCGACAGCGTCGTGAGCCGCCCGATCCGTGTGAAGGGTCATGGCAGCGCGGTTGCGACCTTCTCCTCTATCCCCGATCCGGAAACGAACTTCACCCTGTTTTCGGCCAAGGGCGACAGCCTGTCTGGCAACGGCGTACTGCTTCGCGTCCGCCCAAACGAGGATATCGCAACAGCGATCGAAGCCGCTTGCGCCGAAGCTGGCATCGAAAGCGGCAGCATCCACGGCATCGGCAGCATCTATGAACCTATCTTCGAGGACGGTCGACGGGTGAACTGCCTTGCAACGGAAATCGATATCGAAAACGGCGTGCTGGAACGGACTGCGGAAGGCCTGCGGGCGCGGCTCGATGTTGCCGTCGTGGATACCGATGGCGTCATTTACCACGGCCGGCTTGCTCGAGGAGACAATCCGGTCGGCGTCACCTTCGAACTCGTCATCATAGGCAACCGGGAGGATTGACATGGATCGGGGGAGCGTCGTCGTCACAGGTGCCGGGTCGGGGATCGGGTTTTCGACCGCGGAGCTGCTGGTCGAGGCGGGCTGGCATGTGGTCGCGGTCGATCGCGATGCCTCCGCCATCGACCGCCTGATGGACCGACTCGACAACAAGGCCGCCATGGTCACGCCGGTGGCAATCGATATCACCGACGAGGCGGCGATTTCCCGCCTCGCCGGCCAGTGCCGAGAGCTTGCGCGGCCGCTCATGGCTCTGGTCAACAGTGCTGGGATTGCCGCTAACACCCGTTTTTTCGATACGACCGCCGAACAGCTTCGGCGCATTTACGAGGTCAATGTCGTGGGCGCCTTTGCTCTTTCACAGGCCTTGGCGCCGCTCCTCAAGGAGAACGGTGGCGGTTCGATCGTGCATATCGCCTCCGTCTCCGGCATCAAGGGCAATCTCGGCCGCTCGGCCTATGGTGCTTCCAAGGGCGCTTTGATAACGCTGACCAAGATCATGGCGGTGGAGCTTGCCGACGACCTGATCCGCGTCAATGCCATCGCGCCGGGGCCGATCGAAACGCCGATGGTGAGGGAAAACCATACCGCAGCGACCCGGGAAGAGTGGCAACGTACCGTGCCGATGCGTCGTTACGGGCGGCCGGAGGAGATTGCATCCGCGATCGCCTTCCTGATCGACGGGCGGCAGTCCTCCTACGTTACGGGGCAGGTTCTTTCGGTTGACGGCGGATTCACCGCTGCCGGTCTGATGAATTGACCGAATTCGAGCAACCGCCCCTTGCAGTAAAACCTTCATGAAAATCCCGGGCTGCAATCGACGCGGCGCGTTGACATTGCGGAGGTAAATTAGAAAAGTGAGAGGATAGAACGCCAGCGACGGGGAGGACATCATGTCTAAGCGCGCGTTTATCGGCTTTTCCGCTCTCGTTCTTTCCGTTTTTGGCCTTATGCCGCCTGTGATCGCCGCAGAGCGGCGGATCGAAACCACACCCAATGGCGATTATTTCGGCTTCGATTTGCGTACGGTGCAGAATGTCAGCCAGGCTGAGTGTGAAGCCGTTTGTATCGGCGACAATGCCTGCAAGGCCTTCACCTACAACGTCAAGGCGCAGTGGTGCTTCCTCAAGTCCGATTTCAACCAGCTCAACACCTTCCCCGGCGCCGTTGCCGGCAAGATCGTGGAGGTGGCTGCAGAGCCGGATATCGGCGCTGCGCCCAAACTCTCTTTCCTTTCCGAGGATTTGCTCCAGCAGGCGCGCGAGCAGAAGCAAGGCCTGTCGCTCGGAGACAACCAGAAAGGTTACGGTGCGGAAGAATTGCGCACGATCGCGCAAAACGAGCTTCTTTCCGGCAATGTCGACACAGCGCTCTACAATTTCCAGGGCGCACTTTCGATCCAGTCGGAAAATGGCGACCTCTGGATAGAGATGGCGCGCGCGGCCGGCACGGCCGACGGCAATAGCGACGCGACGGCGCGGGGCGTTCTTGCCGCCGTCAACGGCTATCAGCTTACCCGCACCTCACAGAGCCGCGCCGATGCGCTTGCGGTTCTGGCGGCAGGGCTGGCGAAACAGGAGAATTACCGCTCCGCGCTGACCGCCTACAAGCAGAGCCTTGCGCTTGTGAACGCCCGTACCGTTCAGGCCGCCTATAACGATCTGCGCGAGCGGCAGGGCTTTCGGATCGTCGGCAATACGATCGATGCCGATAGCGCCAATCCGCGCGCCTGCGTGCAGTTTTCCGAAGCTCTGGTGAAGAACACCGACTATGCGCCCTTCGTCGTGGTCGACGGTCAGGCGCCCAAAGCAATGGAGGCCAAGGACAATCAGATCTGCGTCGAAGGATTGACGCATGGCCAGCGCCTCAAGCTTTCGTTCCGGCGTGGCCTGCCGTCATCGGTCGATGAGCCGTTGGAGGCGCAAGTCGATCTCGATCTTTATGTGAAGGATCGCTCGCCGACGGTGCGGTTTACGGGCGATGCTTTTGTTCTGCCATCCACGGTGCGGCGCGGCATTCCCATCGTTTCGGTCAATACCGAAAGCGCGGATCTGAAGCTCTACCGCATCGGTGACCGCAACATCGTCTCGCTGCTCACCAATTCGCAGTTCCTCACCCAGATGGATGGCTACGGCGCGTCGCGGATCGAGACGGAAAGCGGCGAACTGGTCTGGCAGGGTACGATCGATCTTGCGCAGGATCTCAACAAGGATGTGACGACGAGCTTTCCTGTCGACGAGGCGCTCCCCGCCCGCAAGCCCGGCGTCTATGTTTTGACGGCTGCCGCCTCCAATGCCGTTTCACAGGAGTGGAGCAGTAAGGCGACGCAGTGGTTCGTGGTCTCTGACATCGGGCTCTCCACATATGCAGGCACGGACGGCCTCAACGTCTTTGCCCGGTCGCTCGGCTCGGCCAAGCCGCTTGCCGGTGTGGAACTGCAGCTCCTTGCCCGTAATAACGAGATACTCGGCACCGCGACGACCGATGCCGCCGGCCGTGCCACCTTCACCGCGGGATTGACGCGCGGCACGTCCGGCACGGCGCCTGCCATGATGACCGCCAGGAACGGCGCCGAGGATTATGTCTTCCTTGACATGACCCGCGCTGGCTTCGACTTATCCGACCGTGGCGTTACCGGCCGCCCGGCGCCCGGTGCGATCGATCTTCTTGCGTGGACCGAGCGCGGCATCTATCGGCCTGGCGAGACGGTTCATGCCTCCGCGCTTGCTCGCAATGTCGATGCCGCAGCAATTGAAAACCTGCCCTTGACCTTCGTCTTCCTGCGGCCGGATGGGGTCGAAGACCGCCGGATGGTCAGTACCGGTGCCCTTGGCGGTTACGCGCTCGACCTGCCCCTGCAGCGGACGGCGATGCGCGGCACGTGGACGATGCAGGTCTTCACCGACCCCAAGGGTTCGCCGATCGGCGAGAAGCCTTTCCTGGTGGATGACTTCGTCCCGGATCGCATCGAGTTCGACATAACCAGCCAAGCCAAGGAGATAGAGGTCGGTGCTCCCGTGCCTGTCGAAATCGACGGGCGATATCTCTATGGCGCGCCTGCTGCCGGGCTCGATCTCGAAGGCGAAGTGGTGTTGAAGGCAACCAGGCAGAATGCTTCCTTCCCCGGCTACCAGTTCGGTCTGGCGGACGAGGAGGCCAACGAGGCGGTGCGCATTCCCCTCGATGCTCTCCCCGTCCTTGACGATCAGGGGAAGGCAAGCTTCGATGCCTCCGTCACCGAAGCGCCGTCAACGACGCAGCTCGTCACCGCCGACATCGTTGTGCGCATGCAGGAGGCGGGTGGCCGAGCGGTCGAGCGCACGCTGACCTTGCCGGTGAAAGCCGAGGATGCACGGATCGGCATCAAGCCGGAGTTCTCGGGTGATCTGGCCGAGAACTCCGTCGGCAAATTTCACGTCATTGCCGTGGATTCCGCCGGCCAGAAACAGGCCATGCAGGGCCTTTCCTGGAAGCTCATCAAGGTTGACCGGGACTATCAGTGGTATCGCGACGGCAATTCGTGGCGCTACGAGCCGGTCACCCGTACGAGCCAGGTTTCTAATGGCACGCTGGACGTCACGACGGATGGAGGCGAAATTTCGGTTCCCGTCAATTGGGGCCGCTACCGCCTGGAAGTGGAAACCGCCGATGCGGGCGGGCCGGCTTCCAGCGTCGAGTTCGATGCCGGCTGGTTCGTGACCGCGACTTCCACGGAGACGCCGGATGCGCTGGAAATCGCGCTCGACAAGCAGAGCTATGCGGTCGGGGAAACGGCCAAGCTCAAGGTTTCCTCGCGCTATGCAGGGGAACTGATGGTGATCGCGGGCGCCGAAGAGCTGATTTCGGCAAATACCGTCAGCATCGGCGCGGAAGGCGGAGAAATCGAGCTTCCCGTGACTGCGGAATGGGGTGCTGGCTCTTATATTACCGCTACGCTCTTCCGTCCCGGCGAGGCACAAGAAAGCCGCATGCCGATGCGATCCATCGGTATTACCTGGCTAAAGGTCGATCCTGCCGATCGCGATCTCCAGGTTTCGTTGGATGCCCCGGAGCAGACCCTGCCGCGCAAACCGCTCGATATTGCGGTTCAGGTGGCGGGTGCAGGCGCCAATGAGGATGCCTATGTGACGGTCGCTGCCGTCGATGTCGGCATCCTGAACCTCACCCGCTACGAGCCTCCTGCGCCGGACGATTGGTATTTCGGCCAGCGGCGGTTGGGGCTCGAAATCCGCGACCTCTATGGGCGGCTCATCGACGGTTCGCTTGGTGCGACCGGCCGGTTGCGGACCGGCGGCGACGGCGGCAGCATGGCGATGCAGGGCAGCCCGCCCAAGGAGAAACTGCTCGCGTTTTTCTCAGGCCCGGTGAAACTCGATGGTGAGGGCAGGGCAAACGTCTCCTTCGATATTCCGCAGTTCAACGGCACGGCCCGCGTGATGGCTGTCGCATGGTCGAAAAGCGGTGTCGGCCATGCGGTGAAGGATGTGGTCATCCGGGATCCGGTGGTGATTACCGCCAGCCTACCGCGCTTCCTTGCGCCCGGCGACAAGGCGAACCTGCGGCTCGACATTGCCAATACCGATGCGCCGGCCGGCGACTACAAGCTGGAAATCGCCACGAACGATGCGATCGCTGTCGAGCAGGGGGCAGAGCAAACCATCAGCCTTCAGGCGGGCGGCAAGCTCGATCTCACCATGCCTATGACCGGTGTAGAACCGGGCGACGGCGCAGTCTTCATCCGGCTTTCGAATGCTTCCGGCCTCTCGCTGGATCAGGCGCTGGATATTCCCGTCCGTCCAGGAGCGCTGCCGGTTACGACGCGGCGTCTCATTTCGCTAGCGCCCGGCAACAGCCTGACGGTGAACGGCGATCTCCTGGCGGACAGCATCCTGCCCGGAGCCTTCGTCGCGGTGAATGTCAGCCGCTCCAGCGCCTTCGATATCCCGGCATTGCTGATGAGCCTCAGCCGTTATCCCTATGGCTGCGCCGAGCAGACGACCAGCCAAGCGTTGCCTCTGCTCTATCTCAGCGAAATGGCAACGCAGAATGGCCTTGCCGACGATGCCGAGGTGAAGAAGCGGGTTCAGGATGCCATTCATCGCGTGCTTTCCTACCAGTCGTCGGCCGGCAGTTTCGGCCTCTGGGGTCCGGGCAGTGGCGATCTCTGGCTCGATGCCTACGTGACCGATTTCCTCACCCGGGCCCGCGAGCAGGGCTACGAAGTGCCCGAGCAGGCGCTGGTACAAGCGCTGGAAAACCTGCAGAACACACTCGGCTATACCAACAATGTGCGCGACCAGGGCAACGAGATCGCCTATGCGCTTTATGTGCTTGCGCGCAACCGCAAGGCTGCGATCAGCGACCTGCGCTATTATGCGGATGCGTCGCTCGGCGACTTCCCGACCCCTCTAGCCAAAGCGCATATCGCCGCCGCGCTGTCGCTCTATGGCGATCAGCAGCGCGCCCGAAATATTTTCGCGGATTCGCTGCAGATGTCGGAGCAGGCGCAGGTTCACAAGGTGAGCCTTGCCCGTTCCGACTATGGTTCGTCATTGCGTGACGGGGCTGCGGTTCTGGCTCTGGCCGCCGAAAGCCGGCCGGTGCCGCCGATCGTCGCTCCTCTTGCCGATATCGTCGCCAAGGAGTGGCGGGAGAAGAGCTATACCAGCACGCAGGAGCAAACCTGGATGCTGCTCGCAGCTCGTGCGCTGCAGAATGGCGATGAAAACCTGCGGCTGGACGTCAACGGCGCCGAGCATCGTGGCACGCTGATGTCGCAGATGTCCGGGGATGCGCTCCTCGATCATCCGCTGACCGTCCGCAACGACAGCGGCGACCCACTGCAAGCGGCGGTTACGACCGTCGCGGCCCCTGCCGAGCCGCTGCCGGCGGGCGGCGACGGCTTCACCATCGAGCGCACCTATTACACGATGGATGGCGAGGTTGCGAATGTCACCGAAGCGAAGCAGAACGAGCGTTACGTCGTGGTGCTGACAATTATCGAAACCAATGACTGGCCTTCGCGCGTTCTCGTGCAGGATCTGCTTCCGGCCGGTTTCCAGATCGACAATCCGAGCCTGGTGAGCAGTGCCCAGCTTGCCAATTTCGACTGGGTCGGAGAAGTGGAAGCGGCGCATACGGAATTTCGCAACGATCGGTTTGTGGCGGCCTTCAACCGCAATGCCGGCGACAATCGCGAGATAATGCTGGCCTATGTCGTCCGCGCTGTAACGCCAGGTGTCTATGATCATCCGGCAGCGAATGTGGAAGACATGTACCGCCCGCAATTCTCTGCTCGCACCGCGACGGGCCGCATGGAGGTATCGGCGGCGCAGTAAGGTCTGGAAAAATGAAGCTCCAGCAAAAAATCCTGATCGGTTGCGGGGCCGGCCTTGCCGGGTTGGCGGGGATTGCCTTCGGTCTCGATGCCACCGACAAGGCTTTTTCGCCGCCGCTCGACAAGGCGGGTGTGGTTTCCGCTGAGGTACTGGATGCGGACGGTCAGCTGTTGCGCGCCTTCGCAACGTCAGAAGGCCGCTGGCGGCTGAAGACCTCGGTCGCGGATGTCGATCCTCGCTTCCTCAAGATGCTGGTGGCCTATGAGGATCAGCGCTTTTTCGATCATTCGGGCGTCGATCCGCTGGCGGTTGGGCGCGCAGCCTTGCAATTCGTCACCAACGGCCGCGTGGTTTCCGGCGCCTCGACGCTTTCCATGCAAGTGGCCCGGCTGATCGAGCCACGCGAAACCCGTTCGCTTTCCGCCAAGCTCCTGCAGTTCGTGCGCGCTGTCCAGATCGAGCGAAGGCTGAGCAAGGAGCAAATACTCGAACTCTACCTCACCCATGCCCCCTATGGCGGCAATCTGGAAGGGGTGCGGGCAGCGAGTCTCGCCTATTTCGGCAAGGAACCCCGTCGGCTGACAGTGGCGGAGGCGGCATTGCTTGTTGCCCTGCCGCAGTCGCCGGAGGGGCGAAGGCCGGACCGGCATTTCGGAACGGCGAAGATTGCCCGCGAACGCGTGCTGATGAGAGCGGCTGTCGAGGACGTATTGGGAGATGGCGAGGCGGATCGTGCCGCAGGCGATGCTATTCCCACCCGGCGTCTTCAGCTGCCGGCCTATGCAGCACATTTGGCCGAAGCTGCGATCCGCAGGGAACCGAGGTCAGACCGACACCGCACGACATTGAGACGCAGCATTCAGCAGGGATTGGAGCATGTCGCGCGTGAGACAGCCGCCAAGCTCAGTCCGCGGGTTTCCGTTGCCATGGTGATGGCAGATATCACGACGGGCGAGGTCGTCGGCGAGGTGGGGTCAGCCGATTATTTCGATGCGAGCCGTTCCGGTTGGATCGACATGACGCGGGTCAATCGTTCGCCGGGCTCGACGTTGAAACCCTTCATCTACGGCCTCGCCTTCGAGCAGGGGCTGGTGAGCCAGGAGACGATTATCGAGGATCGACCGGCGGATTTCTTCGGTTATCGACCTAAGAATTTCGATATGAGCTATCAGGGCGATGTTAGTGTCCGGCAGGCACTGCAATTGTCGCTCAACGTGCCGGCAGTGCGACTGCTCGATGGCGTTGGCCCCTCGCGCCTGATGGTGCGGTTCCGTAGAGCGGAGGTGCGGCCGGTCCTGCCGCCCAACGAGGCGCCTGGACTGGCGATCGGGCTCGGCGGCGTCGGCATCACATTGAAGGATTTGGTGCAGGCCTATGCGGCGCTCGCCAATCGCGGCCAGCCGGTGCGGCTCGGCAACGGCATCGAGGATCAGCCTGGCATAATAGATGGCGAACCGTTACTCGAACCCCAGGCGGCGTGGCATGTCGCCGACATCCTTTCCGATGTTCTGCCGCCCCAGGGCAGCCGCAGGCTCGGCATCGCCTACAAAACCGGCACGAGTTACGGTTATCGCGATGCCTGGTCCGTGGGGTTCGACGGGCGCTATGTGCTGGGTGTCTGGGTTGGGCGGCCGGACAATGGTGCGGTTCCGGGGATAGCCGGCTACCAGACGGCGGCGCCCATCCTCTTCGAAGCCTTCTCGAAGTCAGGTGTTCCGATTACACCGCTGCCGACCGCCCCCGCAGGCGCAATGCGGATCGCGCAGTCGGAACTACCGATCAGTCAGCGGCGCTTCTCAACGACATCGAGCGGTCTGATTTCCGCCTCGACGCGCGAGCGGGCGCCGCAGATCGTCTATCCCCCGGAAGGGGCAAGAATCGATCTCGGTGCTCGTTCGGGAGAGATTTCGCCGCTGGCGCTCAAATTGCAGGGCGGCCGCGCACCCTTCCGGTGGCTTGCCAATGGCAGGCCGCTTGCGGAGATTTCCCGCCGTCGCACCAGCGAATGGATGCCGGATGGGGCGGGATATTCGACACTGACGGTGATCGACGCTGCCGGCCGTGCCGTCAGCGTCAGGATTTTCGTGGAATAGCGATCAAGCCGCGCTGGCGGTCTTCTTCTTTGCAATACGCTCGCGGATCGACTCGACGTCGGCGCGTGGCGTCGCCTTGAACAAGGTGCGCGTATACTCGTGCTTCGGATCGGAGAAGACCTCGTCCCGGGTGCCGTATTCCACCGCCTCGCCGAAATACATCACCATCACCTCGTCAGCGATGTAGCGCACGACGGACAAGTCGTGGCTGATGAAGACATAGGTGAGGCCGAATTCGTCCTGCAGGTCGGCGAGCAGGTTCAGCACCTGCGCCTGCACCGAAAGGTCGAGTGCGGAAACAGGTTCGTCGAGCACGAGCAGCTTGGGGTTCAGCATCAGCGCGCGAGCGATTGCGATGCGCTGGCGCTGGCCACCCGAGAACATGTGCGGATAACGGTTGTAGTGCTCTGGCCCGAGGCCGACCTTCACCAGCATTTCGGTTGCCCGGTCACGCCGCTCGGCAGCGCTCATTTTCGTGTTGATCGCCAGCGGCTCTCCGAGAACATCACCAATCTTCTGGCGCGGGTTGAGCGAGCCGTAGGGGTTCTGGAAAACGATCTGCACCTTCTGGCGCATCTCGGACGTGAGGTGGCCTGGCCGCGTATCGATCTTGTCCCCGTCGATATAGAGTTCGCCGGAGGTCGGCTCGTCGATGAAGGTCAGCATGCGGGCGAGGGTGGACTTGCCGCAACCGGATTCACCGACGATTGCCAATGTCTTGCCACGCTCCAGCGAGAAGGAGACGCCCTTCACCGCATGAATGGTCTTCTTTGGCTTGAAAAGGCCGCCGGGCAGCTCGTAGTCGCGCTTGATATTGCGCACTTCGAGCATGGTATTCTTGGTCAAGGTATCGGTCATCAGCGTGCCTCCGCGGGCTCGGGCGTGCCGTCGAAGAAGGCGGATACGGTGGTGAGCCGATCGCCTGTCGCGTTCTCCGGCAAGGCAGCGAGCAGCGCCTTGGTATAGTTGCTCTTCGGGTTCTCGAAGAGAGAAAGCACGTCCGCTTCCTCCATCTTGCGGCCCTTGTACTGCACGACCACCCGATCGGCGGTCTCGGCCACGACGCCCATATCATGGGTGATCATGATGAGGCCCATGCCGGTTTTGGCCTGAAGCGATATCAGGAGATCGAGGATCTGCTTCTGGATTGTCACGTCGAGCGCGGTGGTCGGCTCGTCGGCGATCAGAAGCTTCGGATTGCAGGCGATCGCGATTGCGATCATTACGCGCTGGCATTGTCCGCCCGACATCTGATGCGGGAAGTGGCTCAGGCGCTCCTCCGGGTTCGGCAGACCGACCAGCTTGAAGAGTTCGATCGCGCGGGCGCGGCGCTCCTTCTTTCCGAGGCCAAGATGAATGCGCAGCACCTCCTCGATCTGGAAACCCACCGTGAAGCACGGATTGAGACTGGCGATCGGCTCCTGGAAGATCATCGCGATATCCTTGCCGATCAGCTTGCGCCGTTCGGCCGGATCGATGTTCTGGATGTCGCGACCTTCGAAGAGCATTCGGTCGGCGGTGATTTTCGCCGTCCAGGGAAGCAGGCCCATGACAGCCAGCATGGCGACGGACTTGCCGGAGCCGGACTCGCCGACGATCGCCAGCACTTCGCCCTTGTCGACGGATATGGATACGCCATCAACGGCCCTGAACCAGCCGTTTGCGGTTTCGAATTCGACGGTCAGATTGTCGATTTGCAGAAGCGCCATGTCAGGACCTCTTCAGTTTCGGGTCGAGCGCATCGCGCAGCCCGTCGCCCATCAGGTTGATGGCGAGAACGGTGATGAGGATTGCGAGGCCGGGGAAAGTGACCACCCACCACGCGCGCAGGATGAACTCGCGAGCTTCGGCGAGCATCGTGCCCCATTCCGGTGCGGGCGGCTGGGCACCCATTCCAAGGAAGCCGAGGGCGGCTGCATCGAGGATGGCGTTCGAAAAGGAAAGCGTCGCCTGGACGATCAGCGGTGCAGTGCAGTTCGGCAGAATGGTGCGGAACATCAGCCGCAGCGGACCGGCGCCGGCGAGACGCGCAGCCGTCACGTAGTCGCGGGTCTTTTCCGACATCACCGCGGCGCGGGTGAGGCGCACGAAATGCGGCTGCAAGGTAAGCGCAATGGCGATCATGCCGTTGGTCAGGCTAGGCCCGAGAATCGCGACAAGCACAAGTGCGAGCAGCAGCGACGGGAAGGCCAGGATGATGTCCATCAGACGCATGATGACGGTATCGACCCATCCGCGGTAATAGCCGGCGATGAGGCCGACCAGGATGCCTCCGGTGAGGGAAAGCGTCGTTACGAAAACCCCGATGAACAGCGAATACTGCGCTCCATAGATCAGGCGCGAGAGAATGTCGCGGCCGACCGGATCGGTGCCGAGCAGGAAGCTCGCACGGCCGCCGTCGGTCCAGACCGGCGGTATCAGAACTGCGTCACGGTATTGTTCGAACGGCGAGTGCGGAGCGATCACCGGTGCCAGGACGGCAACGATGACGAGCGCGAGGAAAACGAACAGGCCGATCACGGCGCCGCGGTTTTCGGAGAAGTAGAACCAGAACTCCTTGAGCATCTGGCGGCGAAGCTGGGCGGTCGAGGCCGCCTCGGGTGCCTTGTCGATGACTGTATCGGCCATGGGGTTTCTTTCCTTCTAGTGGCGGATACGCGGGTTGATCAGGCCGTAAAGCAGATCGACCACGAGATTGACCAACATGATGATGCCGGCGATCAGCAGCAGACCGCCCTGGATGACCGGATAATCGCGCCGGAAGACGCTATCGACCATCCATTTGCCGATGCCCGGCCAGGAAAAAATCGTCTCCGTAAGGATCGCGCCGGCGAGCATGACGCCGATCTGCAGGCCGATGGTCGTCACGACCGGGATCATGGCGTTGCGCAACGCATGTATGCCGACCACACGGAAAGGCGACAGGCCCTTGGCGCGCGCGGTGCGGACATAGTCTTCCGACAGCACTTCCAGCATGGCCGAGCGCGTCTGTCGGGCGATGACGGCGAGCGGAATGGTCGCGAGCACGATCGAGGGCAGCGCGAGGTGGCTAAGCGCCGAAACAAAGGCGCCCTTCTGGCCGGAGAGCAGCGAGTCGATCAGCATGAAGCCAGTGACCGGCGGGAAGAAGAACATCAGAGAGATGCGGCCGGAGACGGGCGTCCATTGCAGGATGCCGGAGAAGAGGATGATAAGAAGCAGACCCCACCAGAAGATCGGCATGGAATAACCGACGAGTGCGATGCCCATCAGCGACTGGTCGAAGAAGGAGCCGCGCTTGATCGCCGCGATCACGCCGGCCGGAATGCCGAGCGCGATGGCAATGATGATAGCACAGAAGGAAAGCTCGACCGTTGCCGGGAATAGAGCCAGGAACTGGTCCAGGATCGGCTGCTTGGAAACGATGGAAGACCCGAAGTCACCGGTCACCACACCGCCGAGATAGTCGAAATATTGCACGACCAGTGGGCGATCGAGGCCGAGCTGCGCGCTGATCTGGGCATGGCGTTCCGGCGACATCACACGCTCGCCGGAAAGGAGGGCGACGGGATCGCCCGGCAGAAGTCGGATAAAGGAAAAAGCGATGATGGAGACCCCAAGAAAGGTCGGGATCAATACGGCGAGCCGCCGCAGGAGAAAGCCAAACATTCGAAACCTTCGATGGTTTTTGGTTCTTGACCGATTCATGGTTTTGTCAAGCCATGAACGCGGCAATTGAGGCGTCTCCGCCACATTTTTCCGGGTCTCATAAAGCAATTGCCGCGGGAAACGCAACGCGCCCCGCGGCAAAAAATGCTAAGAAACGGCTATTATTCGGAAATATCGACCGCTTCGAAGGTGAAATCGCCAAGCGGGCTCTGGGTGAAGCCGGTCACGCCCTTGCGCATCGGAACGATGGACAGGGAGTGGTCGAGCGTTGCCCAGGGAGCTTCGCGCTTGAAGACGACCTGTGCTTCCTCATAGAGCTGAGTACGCTCTTCCTGGTCCGCAGTCGTCTTTGCCTTCTTCACGAGGGAGTTGAACTCCTCGTTGCACCACTGAGCGCGGTTGTTGCCGCCAACTGCGTCGCAGCCGAGCAGCGTATCGAGGAAGTTGTCCGGGTCGCCGTTATCGCCGGTCCAGCCGAGGATGGCAGCGCCGTCGCGGTTCTTGTCCTTGGAGCGCTCGAGATATTCAGCCCATTCGTAGGAGACGATTTCGACCTTCACGCCGATCTTTGCGAAGTCATCCTGGATGATTTCCGCCGCACGGCGGGCATTCAGCATGTAGGGACGCGATACCGGCATGGCCCAGACCTTCATGGAAAGGTCCTTGACGCCTGCTTCTTCGAGCATCTTCTTGGCGGCATCGAGGTCGTAGGCATCGTCCTCGATGGCGTTGTTGTAGGACCACATGGTCGGCGGGATCGGGTTCTTGGCCGGCGTTGCCATGCCCTGGAAGACCGCGTCGACGATCGCCTGCTTGTTGATGGCCTTGTTGAGCGCCTTGCGGACCTCCACCTTGTCGAACGGAGCCTGGGTGGTGTTGTAGGCCATGTAGGCGACGTTCAGGCCTTCCTGCTCAAGAACCGTAAGGTTCGGATCGTCCTTCATGGATTTCACGTCGGCGGCGTTCGGATAGGGCATCAGGTGGCATTCGCCAGCCTTCAGCTTCTGGTAGCGAACGGAAGCATCCGTTGTGATGGCGAACACGAGATCGTCGATCTTCGGAGCCGGGCCCCAGTAGTCCGCGTTCTTCTTATAACGGATCACCGCATCCTGCTGATAGCCGACGAAGGTGAACGGGCCGGTGCCGACCGGCATCTGGTTCAGCTGTTCCTTCTTGCCGGCGGTGTCGAGGCTGTCGGCATATTCCTTCGACATGATCGAAGCGAAGGGCATGGCGAGGTTGGCGAGGAAGGGCGCTTCCGGGCGGTTCAGCGTGAACTTGACCGTCAGGTCGTCGACCTTTTCGATCGACTTGATCAGATCCGGGAAGCCCATGCCGGCGGCATATTCCCACGAGGTGCCGGGGACGTACTGATGCCACGGATCGTCGGTCTTGATCTGACGGCCGATCGAGAACACGATGTCATCGGCATTCAGCTCACGGGTGGGGGTGAAGAAGTCCGTCGTCTGGAACTTCACGCCCGAACGCAGCTTGAAGGTGTAGACGGTGCCGTCTTCCGAGATTTCCCAGCTTTCGGCGAGGCCGGCGACCGGCTTGGTCGTGCCGGGTTCGAACTCCAGCAGGCGGCTGTAGATCGGATGACCCGAAGCGTCGAAAGTAGTGCCGGCGGTGTAAAGGCCCGGATCGAAGCCTTCCGGAGAACCTTCGGAGCAATAGACGAAGGTTTTCGCGCTGGCTGCGCTTGCGAAGAACGTTGCCGACAGAAGCGCTGCGGCAAGTGCGAGTTTGACTTTCATGACTAGTCTCCCAATACCTTTGCCGGCAAAAGCCGGTCAGGTTGATTTCGTTTTTTCAAGTGGCGCGCTCCCTGGCGCCTCAAGTGGTATTGTTCTTTTCTTCACCTCCTGGCCGGCCAATGCTGTACCGACCGGCCGACTACTGCTTTCCTTCTCGAGAAGTTCGTCGCGAATTCCGCAACCTCTTCTCATCGTTTTGAATTCGGGGCTACCCCCAAATTTTTACGCCCGAGATGTATTGTGGAAATTTTTTCCCAGTTTCTGCAGCTCACCCAAACGTTTTTGCCGTTTTTTATTGTTCTGCGAAGTCACCGTCGGACCATGCGGCGGAGCATAGCGATTATGATTGACTTGTCGAGACACCACCGCGTGACAATTGCAGAGGGCGCGCCCACTTGCGCTTTCTGCGTGCCGTCAAGGCTGCCGAATCCTTAATTTTCGGGGTTGGCCGCATTCCCGAGGCGAAAAGAATGGGGTACGGTCCGCCCTTCCCACCGCAGACCAAGTTAGCCAAGGCAGATATTTCATGACGACAGGCAGCTCCAATCGCCCGCTCATCTGGGACCTCATTGACAAGAAGAAGGAGGTCTTCACCGAACTCAGCGACCGGGTGTGGGAGACGCCGGAGACCTGTTACATGGAGACGCTTTCGGCCGCCGCCCATCGCGAGATGCTGGAGGCGCAGGGCTTCCGGATCACCGAAAACGTGGCCGGCATTCCAACCGCTCTGATCGGTGAAGCCGGCGAGGGCGGTCCCGTCATAGCCTTCCTCGGCGAATACGACGCGCTTGCGGGGCTGAGCCAGAAAGCGGGCGTTGCCCATGTCGATCCCGTTACGCAGGGCGCGAACGGCCATGGTTGCGGGCACAATCTTCTCGGAGCAGCTTCGCTTCTTGCCGCGACTGCACTGAAGGACTGGCTGAAAAAGACCGGCACGCCCGGCCGCGTACGCTATTACGGCTGCCCCGCCGAAGAGGGGGGTGCGGCAAAGGCGTTCATGGTGCGGGCTGGAGCATTCGAGGACGTCGATATCGCCATCAGCTGGCATCCGAGCAATTTCGCCGGCGTCCAGCGCGAAACCTCGCTCGCCAATTGCCGTATCGATTTCACCTTCACGGGGCGGGCCGCTCATGCTTCGGCGGTTCCCGAGCTCGGGCGCAGCGCCCTCGATGCCGTCGAGCTGATGAATGTCGGCATCAACTATATGCGCGAGCACATGCCGTCGGATTGCCGCATCCATTATGCGGTCCTCGATACCGGCGGCATCTCTCCCAATGTCGTCCAGGCGCATGCCAAGGTTCGTTATGTGGTGCGCTCACCCGAGCTGCCCGGTCTCATCTCCCTGATCGAACGGGTCAAGAAGGTGGCCGAGGGAGCCGCGCTGATGACGGAAACCAAGGTCGAGAGCACCATACTTTCCGGCGTTTCCAACCTGATGGTCAACACACCGTTGATGGACGCGATGCAGGACATCTGGGAAAGCTTGGGCCCGCCGGAATTCGATGAGGCCGATCTCGGCTTTGCCGAACAGATCCGAGGCACGCTGACCGCGGAGGACATTGCCGCAAGCTGGGCCCAGGAGCGGCTTGAGCAGCGCGACATCGCGCTCGCCGATTTCATCCTGCCGCCGCATAACGAAGTCCGCCAGATGGGCGGCTCGACCGATGTCGGTGATGTGAGCTGGGTAGTTCCGACCGTGCAGGCCTATGGCGCGACGCATGCGATCGGCACGCAACTCCATACCTGGCAGGTGGTTGCCCAAGGCCAGAGCGCGCTCGCCCACAAGGGCATGATCTCGGCCGCCAAGGCGCTTGCGGCCACGGGTCTGGCGGCACTCGAAAGCGAGCAGCTCCGGGAAGCTGCCTGGGCGGACCTCAAGAAGCGCCGGAAGGGGCAGGAATATACGAGCCCTATCCCGCAAGGTGCTGAGCCGCCGATTGCCGCGATGACGGCGAAATGATGAAATGACTGCAGGCGCCTTGCGTCAATTATTTTGAACAAAAGGCCAGCCGAATTCATGGGCACGGGCTGTCAAAGGCCCGTGTTTCCGCCTATGAGATTTATATGCGCCCCATGTCCGAACGCGCAGCAAGTCTCACAGGAGATCGCCGTGACCATTCAGCCGAATTCCATCGAAGCCAGGGACAAAGCCTATCAGCTTCACTCCTACACCAATGCCAGAGCGCTCGAGCGCGACGGTTCGCTGGTGATGGACCGGGGCGAGGGGGTCTATGTCTACGACAACAACGGCAAGAAGTATCTGGAAGCCATGTCCGGCCTCTGGAGCGTGGCGGTCGGCTTCGGCGAGAACCGGTTGGTAGAAGCCGCCGCGCGCCAGATGGCGAAGCTGCCCTATTACCACACCTTCACAAGCCGGACCCACGGACCGTCTGTCGATCTCGCCGAAAAGCTGATCCAGATGGCGCCGGTTCCCATGTCGAAGGCCTATTTCACCAATTCGGGGTCGGAGGCCAACGACACGGCGGTCAAGATCGTCTGGTACCGGTCGAATGCGCTGGGCAAGCCGGAGAAGAAGAAGATCATTTCGCGCGTGAAGGGCTATCACGGCGTCACCATCGCCAGCGCCAGCCTGACCGGCCTGCCGAACAATCACCGTTCCTTCGATCTGCCGATCGCCGGCATCCTGCATACGTCCTGCCCGCACTATCGCGCCTTCAAGCTGGAGGGAGAGACGGAAGCAGCCTTCGTGCAGCGCTGCGCCCAGGAGCTGGAGGACCTCATCCTCAAGGAAGGGCCGGAGACTGTCGCCGCCTTTATCGGTGAGCCGGTGATGGGCGCTGGTGGTGTCATCGTGCCGCCAGCCGGTTATTGGGAAGCGATCCAGAAAGTGTTGAAGAAATACGACATCCTTCTGATCGCCGACGAGGTGATCTGCGGCTTCGGGCGCACCGGCGAGATGTTCGCCACGACCACCTATAGCCTGCAGCCGGATATCATTACGCTTTCCAAGCAGATTTCCTCCTCCTACCAGCCGATCTCGGCGCTTCTCATCAACGAGAAGGTCTATGAGCCGCTGGCGGACGAGTCGGCGAAGATCGGTACCTTCGGCCACGGCGTCACGGCCGCCGGCCATCCGGTCGCGGCGGCGGTCGCACTGGAAAACATCGCCATCATCGAGGAGCGCGACCTCCTCGGCAATGTCCGGGCGCTGAGCCCGCATTTCCTGAAGAGGCTGAAGGCGCTGGAAGGCCATCCGCTGGCCATTGAGGCGCGCGGTGTCGGGCTCATCGGAGCGCTGGAGCTCAAGCCGCGCGAAGGCTACAGCGCCGGGCAGCTCGGTCCGAAGCTGTTTTCGGTGATGCTGGAGAAAGGGCTGATTTCACGAGCGATCGGGGATTCGCTGGCGCTTTGCCCGCCGCTCATCATCACGGAAAAGGAAATCGACTTCATCTTCGATACTTTCGAAGCCTCGCTCGACGCTTTCGCGAAACAGCTCGAAGCTCTCTGAGCCATTGCGGAGCCGGAACAGGCTTTGTTCCGGCTCCGATTGCGCAGGCCGTGCGCGTGCCTATATCTTCGCGTGATGCTGGAACTCGCAGAAACCCACTGGCCGCATATCCTTTTCACTGTTTCGGTCCTGGCGGGGACGGCGGCGGCGATCCATGCCGCGATGACCAAGGAGGAGGTCCGTTCCGCGATCGGTTGGGTCGGCATCATCGTGCTTTCGCCGATTATCGGGGCGCTGCTCTATCTCATCGCCGGTATCAATCGAATCCGCCGCAACGTCATTGGTGACCGCCGCTCGGATGTTCAGGGATATATCAGGGACCATGTTGCCTCCTATGACGTGACAGGCGAGATGACGGCCAAGAGGTTCGGCCACCGGTTTCGCGCCATGAAGACGCTCGGAGACCGGGTGACCCGCCACCGGCTGACGAGCGGCAACACGATCACCCTGCTCGATACCGGCGACGAGGCCTACGGCGCGATGCTGAAGGCGATCGACACCGCCAGCCGCAGCATCATTCTCGAAACCTATATCTTCGATCGCGACAGGATCGGTCACCGCTTCGTCGACGCCCTTGTCGCCGCAGTCAAACGCGGCGTGACGGTGCGGGTGCTGATCGACGCGGTGGGCGCCCGGTATTCGGTGCCGAGCGTCCTGGGAGTGCTGCGCGAAGGAGGTGTCACCGCGGATGTCTTCAACGGCAATGTCATCATGGGGCTGCGGCTTCCCTATGCCAATCTGCGCACGCACCGGAAGATCATGGTGGTCGACGGGAGCATCGCCTTCACCGGCGGCATGAATATCCGCGAGGGCTTTTCGAGCGAGATGAGCGGTAACAAATGCGCATTCGACACGCATTTCCGCGTCACCGGACCTGTGGCGGGGGATCTTTTCGCGATCGCAGCCGCCGACTGGCGTTTCGCGACGGACGAAGTGCTGGAAGGCGAAGCCTGGAAGCTCCTGCCGCCCAGCACGGAACCGGGATCACCGGTGGCCATTCGAGCCGTCTCCTCCGGACCGGACCGCAGCGTGGAGACCAACCATAAGATGCTGATGGGAGCCTTTTCCGTGGCGCGCTCCTCGATCCGCATCGTCTCTCCCTATTTCCTGCCGGATCGCGAGCTCATCACGGCGCTCGTCACTGCCGCCAGGCGTGGCGTCGAGGTGGATATCGTCGTTCCGACCGCGAACAATCTTGTCTTGGTCGATCGGGCGATGACCGCCCAGTTCGACCAGATGCTCAAGAATTACTGCCGCATCTGGAGAGCATCCGGGCCCTTCAATCACTCCAAGCTCCTGGTGATCGACGGATGCTGGTCCTATGTGGGTTCCTCCAATCTCGATCCGCGTTCCCTGCGGCTGAATTTCGAGGTTGATCTGGAAGTTCTCGATCGACCTTTTGCCGAGGCGCTGGAACGAAGGATCGATCTGGCCATTTCCTCAGCAACGGAAGTGACGCTGGAGGGCCTGCGATCACGACCGTTCCCGGTGCGGCTCATCGAACGGGTGCTGTGGCTCGGGTCCCCCTATCTTTGAATAGGAAACTGCTGGCCCGGCCGGTTAAACCTTTTATAATTTTGTGCATCTGCGAACGTAATGACGGTCATGCGAAAAAAAGGCGACACTCTTCCGGCAAGGATAATCGCTTCGATCCGTGACAGGAAGAATCGCGGCGGAAGGGGAAGCACCCCGCTGCGCGATCCCGCTAGCATGCTGATCGCCTCCTACAACGTGCATAAATGCGTAGGCGTGGACGGCAAGTTCGATCCCGCCCGTACGAGCCATGTCATTCGCGAAATCGCGCCGGATCTCATCGCATTGCAGGAGGCCGATACCCGGTTTGGAGAGCGCCGCGGCCTGCTGGACCTCGCATGGCTGGAGCGGGAGGCGGGTCTGTTTCCGGTGCCGCTTCTAGGGGTCTCAAGGGCGCATGGCTGGCATGGCAATGCCGTCTTCTTCCGGGAAGGGTTGGTGCGCGACGTCCATCAGGTGAAACTGCCGGGGCTTGAGCCGCGCGGCGCGCTGATCACGGAGCTGGAGCTCAACAACGGACGCGCGCTGAGGATCATCGCCGCGCATCTAGGCCTTCTCCATCGATCGCGCCATCAGCAGACGCGGATGATCATCGATATCCTGCGTTCTCGCGAGGAGCAGCCCACCATCCTACTTGGCGACCTCAACGAATGGCGGCTCGGAGACCGATCCTCGCTCAACACGCTCGCCACCGTTTTCGGTCTGCCTCCGGCGATCCCGAGCTTTCCTTCCCGCCTGCCGGTACTGGCGCTCGATCGCATCATGGCTAACAGGCCGGGCCTCATCGAAAGCGTTGAGGCCCATGATAGCCCTCTTGCACGTCTCGCTTCCGACCACCTTCCCGTCAAGGCCCTGGTGAAGCTAGGCGTGGCCTCCGCGTCGGGGTCCTTGGCCGCGGTCGAGGAAAACATTTAGTCATACTATTGAATGCTCGGCTCTGGCATCGTAAAGCAGCAGCCATCGATGAAGCGAGAGGAGCTGAGCATGACCATCTACCAGAATCTGATTGACGGCGAATGGGTTGGGAGCGAGGCTTCTAAGAACATCAATCCTTCCGATATCAACGATGTCGTCGGCATGTACGCGCAGGGTGGTGCCGAAGACGCCAAGGCCGCGATCGCCGCGGCAAAGGCAGCGTTTCCCGCATGGTCGCGCTCCGGCATCCTCGAACGCCACGCGATCCTGAGAAAGACCTCCGACGAAATCCTCGCCCGCAAGGACGAACTCGGCGCGCTTCTCGCCCGCGAGGAAGGCAAAATCCTTCCGGAAGCGACCGGCGAAGTCATTCGCGCCGCCCAGATTTTTGATTTCTTCGCCGGCGAAGCACTGCGCCTGACCGGTGAAGTGGTGCCCTCGGCCCGCCCGAATATCGGCGTCGAGATAACCCGCGAACCGCTCGGCGTCATCGGCATCATCACGCCGTGGAATTTCCCGATCGCCATCCCGGCATGGAAGATCGCGCCGGCGCTCTGCTACGGCAATACCGTCGTCTTCAAGCCTGCCGATCTGGTGCCTGGCTGTGGCTGGGCGATCGTCGACATCCTCCACCGCGCCGGCCTGCCGAAGGGCGTCCTGAACCTCGTCATGGGCCGCGGCTCGGTCGTGGGCCAGGCCATGCTCGACAGCCCGGACCTCGCCGGCATCACCTTTACCGGCTCGACCGGCACGGGAAAACGTGTTGCTCTCGCCTCGATCGAGCATAACCGCAAGTTCCAGCTTGAAATGGGCGGCAAGAACCCGATGGTCGTGCTGGACGACGCGGATCTCAACGTCGCCGTCGAAGCCGCCGCCAATTCCGGTTTCTTCTCGACCGGCCAGCGTTGCACCGCTTCGTCCCGCCTGATCGTGACGGAAGGCATCCACGACAAGTTCGTAGCGGCACTCACCGAGAAGCTGAAGACGCTCAACGTCGACAACGCCATGAAGGCCGGCAGCCATATCGGCCCGGTCGTCGACGACAAGCAGCTGAAGCAGGACACCGACTATATCGAGATCGGCAAAAACGAGGGCGCCAAGCTCGCCTTCGGCG
Organism: Rhizobium moroccans; assembly: GCF_057559155.1. NCBI lineage: Bacteria > Pseudomonadati > Pseudomonadota > Alphaproteobacteria > Hyphomicrobiales > Rhizobiaceae > Rhizobium > Rhizobium moroccans. The sequence continues at coordinate 121,985 of NZ_JBHFJG010000001.1, forward strand.
GCGAACTCGTGAAGCGTGACACGCCCGGCTTTTATCTGCAGCCGACGCTGTTCACCGAAGCGACCAACCAGATGCGCATCTCGCGCGAGGAGATCTTCGGACCGGTCGCTTCCGTCATCCGGGTGAAGAACTACGAGGAAGCACTGGCAACCGCCAATGACACGCCGTTCGGTCTCTCGGCGGGCATCGCGACCACCAGCCTGAAGCACGCGACCCATTTCAAGCGCAATTCCGAGGCCGGCATGGTGATGGTCAACCTGCCGACTGCGGGCGTCGATTTCCACGTGCCTTTCGGCGGCCGCAAGGCATCCTCCTTCGGCCCGCGCGAGCAGGGCAAATATGCCGCAGAGTTCTTTACCGTCGTGAAAACCGCCTATACGCTGGCTTGACCAGACAGGCCTTTTTCACTTCGGATACTCGCATGACCGACATCGCCATGATCGAAGCCGCCCGGAAACGTCTGGGCGGCAATATTCGTCGTACGCCCCTGCTTTCCTCTCCATTCCTGGATGAGATTGCAGGACGACGGATCTTCGTGAAACCGGAATGCCTGCAGCATACCGGCTCGTTCAAGTTCCGCGGTGCATGGTCGGCGATTTCAGCGCTCGAGCCGCGGGTGAGAGCGAAAGGCGTCATCGCGTTTTCGTCGGGTAATCACGCGCAAGGCGTTGCGCTGGCCGCAAGAATGCACGGTATTCCAAGCGTCATCGTCATGCCGTCGGATGCACCGCGCATCAAGATCGAGAATACCCGAGCCTATGGCGCCGAGGTCGTTCTCTATGACCGGGCGAGCGAAGATCGCGATGCGATCGGCGACAGACTTTCCGAGGAGCGAGAGCTGACGCTCATCAAGCCTTTCGACGAGCCGCTGGTGATCGCCGGGCAGGGCACGGCGGGCCTTGAGATTGCGGAACAGGCGGAGGAACAGGGTATTGGCAGCGCGGACGTGCTGGTGCCTACGGGCGGCGGTGGTTTTATCTCCGGTGTGGCGCTCGCCCTAGCGGCAAAGGCCTCGCGGCTTCGGGCCTGCCCGTGCGAACCCCAGGGGTTCGATGATGTCACTCGTTCGCTCGCATCCGGCAGGATCGAGCGCAACGCTTCGGTTTCTGGTTCGCTCTGCGATGCGATCATCACGCCGCAGCCGGGCAGCATCACCTTTCCGATCATGGCGCGGCTTTGCGGTCCCGGCATCGTCGTTAGCGAAGATGAGGCGCTCCGTGCGGTTGCCCTTGCCTTCAACCGTCTCAAGATCGTCATCGAGCCGGGTGGAGCCGTTGCTCTGGCGGCCGCGCTCTTCCACGGTGAGACGCTCGGCGACACCGTGATCGCCGTTGCTTCTGGTGGCAATATCGACCCCGATATCTTCCGGATAGCGCTCGATCGGTTTGGTCACTGAAGCCTCGATTTTGCCTCAGAGCATAATAAACCGTTAATCTCCGAAATCGCCGCCGCTCGAAAACAGATTTTCTACGGAACCTCCAGCCACTTAGAAACTTATCTCTATCGGCTTACTAGAGATAAGCTAGCATTGGATCACGCTCATTGCAGGGCAAAGGCTTGGAGAGATCAGATGCGGCAGTTCAGGCACAGTGTTCATACGCGGTCTATGCCGGTCCGAGGCGCCCATTCCGCTCACCGATGGCAGGCAGCCGCCCATGCCGCGCTCGTTACCGCGGCTTTCCTTTTCGTAGGCGCCGTGACGCTCGGCTTGTTCCCGTGATCCGCTGATCCTCCCTGGATCGCGAGGAACGAAGAGGGTTCCCGACCCGAACGCCTCTCGCGCCTGCTGGCGCGGGAGGTGTTTTATTTCAATGAGTTATTCCACCGGCAGATAGGCTTCCGCCAGCTCCACCCAGAAGGCGGTGCCGATCGGCAGGGCGTCATCGTTGAAATCGAAACGCGGGTGGTGAAGCGGCGGGTCGTTATCCGTCCGGCGCGTCCCCAGGAAGAAATAGGACCCCGGCCGCTCGGCCAGCATATAGGCGAAATCTTCGCTGCCCATCATCGGGCGAGAGATCTCTCCCAAGTTCTCCTCGCCGACCGCGCGCCTGGCAAGATCCCGGACGAAATCGGTCTCGGCCTTGTGGTTTACGGTCGCCTCATAGCCACGGTTGTATTCGATGGTGACTGTCATGCCGTAGCTTGCCGCCTGGCCCTCTGCGATCGCCCGGATGCGTTTCTCCAGCTTATCGCGAACGGCAGGATCGAAGGAGCGGATGGTCATCACCATTTCCGCCCGTTCGGGGATCACGTTGCTGGCAATCCCCGCATTGAAGGCGCCGACGGTGACGACGCTCGGATCGAGCGGATGGATGTTGCGCGAGACCACGGTCTGGAGCGCCATGATGATGCTGGCTCCCGCAACGATCGGGTCGGCCGTATCCTGCGGTTCGGCTCCATGGCCGCCGCGGCCGTTGATGACGAGCCGGCACTCGTCCACGGCCGCCATGATCGGGCCGTCCTTCACGTAGATCTTGCCGAACGGGAGGCCGGGGTCATTGTGCAGTCCGAAGACGGCATCGCAGGGAAAGCGCGTAAAAAGCCCGTCCTCGATCATCAATTTGGCGCCGCCGAAATTCTCCTCCGCGGGCTGGAAGATGAGATGGACGGTGCCGTCGAAATTGCGGCGCTCGGCTATGATCTTCGCCGCGCCGAGCAGCATGGCCGTGTGCCCGTCATGGCCGCAGGCATGCATCAACCCCTCGTTCTTGCTTGCATATTCCGCCCCGGTCTCCTCCCGGATCGGTAGCGCGTCGATATCGGCGCGAATGCCAACGGAACGTGTGCTGGTGCCATTCTTCAGAGTGGCGACGACGCCGGTCTTGCCAAGCCCGCGCGTGACTTCGTAACCGAGTTCGGTGAGCCGCTTGGCAATGAAATCGGACGTATTGAACTCAGAAAGCCCGAGTTCGGGATGCTGGTGAAGGTAGCGCCGCGTTGCGACCACCTCCGCCATGTAGTTCGAAAACTGGATCGTCATCGCGCAACACCAATGTTTCATGTCAGGAGCGCCATGAATAGCAACGTGAACTCGCGGCGGTAAGGTCACTTCCGCTAAAATAGGCCGTAATAATTCGCTTGCTGCGGATAGCGTCCGCCGTCGGAAAACGAGATGGCGTGCGGAAGGTGCGAAGAATCCTCTCGCTCGAGCGGCTGGTTTCGTTCAGGCTTTATTCAGGCTCGCGGAGATAGATGCAAGTGATGCGAGAATCCGTAAAGAAGCAGGCAGCAGTTGCGCTCAATCGTTTGCAATATCGTTGCCGCCCTCTATTTCTTTCCTCCGCGGATGTGCATCCGGCCGGCCTTCATCAATGACGTGATGAGCGGCATCTCCCGGGCAGCCGATCCAGGCAAGGCCGACAGCTAACCAGTTCTCACCGAAAAGTCGTATCCATGTCCCTTCATACCACGCCGACCGGTTCCCAGCGCGAGAACGAAGCCAAGCAGATCGACCACAACGATTCGATCCGCTCGACCTATTTCAACACCGAGGAGCTGCGGGCGTGCGGGGTAGAGCTCAGCCGCGACGGAGCGCGCAGCCTGCCAAGTTTCGGTCCTTTCGACTTCTTCCAGCGGCATCGGGAGAACGAAAAGGAAATCCTTCGCGTCTATCGCGCGACGGCGGCCGATGTGGATGCCGGTGCAACCATTACTCCCGCAGCGGAATGGCTGCTCGACAATCACTACATCGTCGAGGAGGCCATCCAGGAAGTAAGGCGGGACTTCCCCCGGCGGTTCTATGGACAGTTGCCGCGCATGTCGGTCGGTGGCAATGAAATACCGCGCGTGCTGGCGCTCGCCTGGCTTTATGTCGCCCACACCCACAGCACCGTCTCGACCGACGCGCTCGAAGCCATGGTCGATGGTTTTCAGGACAAGGAATCGCTGGAAATCGGTGAGCTGTGGGCGTTGCCCTCCTTCATCCGCTTCGTCCTGATCGAAAATCTTCGGCGTATCGCGACCCGGGTCGAGCGCTCGCGAAATATGCGTGGCAAGGCCAACGAAGTCGCCGATGAGATCATCCGTCTCAACGACGAGACGGCGAGCCTCGATGTTCTGAAGCGCGCCGAAGCGTTTGCGGACGACAATACCTTCATCGCACAGTTCTTCTATCGCTTGCGCAATGCCGCGCAGACATCCGGTTTCGCGGTCGCCTGGATAGAAGAGCGCCTGGAGCGCGCCGGCACGGATATCGAAGAGGTGATGCTCGCCGAGCAGAACCGTCTCTCGTCCGGCAATGTCACGATGGGCAACATCATCAAGAGCTTGCGCGAGATCGACGATACCGAATGGAGCGTCTGGTTCGAGGAAGTCTCCAAGGTCGACAAGATCTTCCGCGAGCACACCGATTACGAGGCGCTCGATTTCGGCTCGCGCAATGCCTACCGCAACCGCATCGAGAAGCTCGCGCGGCGCTCGCGCAAAAGCGAGACCGAAGTGGCGCTCGCGGCAGTCGCGCTTGCGGAGGAGGCGGCCGCAAACGGCAGCGCCGATCCCCGCGAGACCAATATCGGCGCTTTCATCGTTGGCCGCCACCGGCGGAAACTGGAAGCGAGGATCGGCTATCCGCCGGCGATGTTGCAGCAGACCCTCCGGTTTGTCCGCCGCCTGAACTGGTTCGCGATTGCCGGGCCGGTGATTCTGCTGACCGTGCTGGCCATGGCGATCGTCGGCTGGTTCATGGTGCAGGCGGATATGTCCTGGCCGGTCATCTCCTTCTTCATGTTGATGTTCGCATTGCCTGCCTCCGAGGGCGCAACCGGCCTCTTCAACACGCTCGTCACCTATTTCGTGCGACCGACGAGGCTGGTGGGATACGAATTCAAGGAAGGCATACCCGAGGATGCGAAGACGCTTCTTGTCGTGCCGTGCCTGATTACCAACCGCGATAGCGTCGACGAGTTGATCCGCAATCTGGAAGTCCATTATCTCGCCAATCCGCGCGGAGAAATTTCCTTTGCGCTTCTGAGCGACTGGCGGGACAGCAATGTCGAGGAAAGTGCCGCTGATCTCGAGATTCTCGACTATGCCAAGCGCGAGATCGCGACGCTGAACGCGCGCTACACGCATGACGGAAAGACGCGTTTCCACCTCCTGCACCGCCGCCGGCTCTTCAACCCGAATGAGGGCGTGTGGATGGGTTGGGAGCGCAAGCGCGGCAAGCTGCACGAGTTGAACCTGCTGCTGCGCGGCGACCGCGATACCAGCTATCTGCCGGGCGCCAATACGGTGCCGGAAAACGTGCAATACGTGATGACGCTCGATGCCGATACGCGGCTGATGCGGGACGCGGTGACGAAGCTCGTCGGCAAGCTGCACCACCCGATCAATCGTCCGGTCCTCGATCCGAAGACGAACCGGGTGACCCACGGTTACGGCATTCTCCAGCCGCGCGTGACGCCGTCACTGACGACCGGCAAGGATGCTTCGGTCTTCCAGCGCGTCTATTCCGTTGGGCGGGGCCTCGATCCTTACGTCTTCACCGTCTCCGACGTCTATCAGGATTTGACCGGAGAAGGCAGCTTCACCGGCAAGGGGCTCTATCATGTCGATGCCTTCGAGGCTTCGCTGAAGGGCCGCATCGACGAGAACTCGGTGCTCAGCCACGATCTTCTCGAAGGTTCCTTCGCGCGCTGCGCCCTGGTGACCGACGTGGAATTGGTCGAGGACTTCCCGACACGGTATGAGGTCGAAGTCTCCCGCCAGCATCGCTGGGCTCGCGGCGACTGGCAGCTCCTGCCCTATATCCTCGATACCAAGCACGGCGTCACCGCGCTCGGCCGCTGGAAGATGATCGATAACCTGCGCCGCTCGCTCACGCCGATCGCCTGGTTCTTCGCTTCCGTGCTGGGCTGGTACTTCATGGACCCGCTTGGCGCGCTGGTCTGGCAGATACTGCTGATCTTCTCGCTCTTCGTCGCGCCGACGCTTTCACTCGTGACCGGCATCTTCCCTCGCTCGACCGATATTATTCCGCGAGCGCATTTCTATTCCGTCTGGTCGGACATCCGTTCCGCAAATGCGCAAGTTGCGCTGCGGATCGTCTTCATTGCCGATAGCGCCTGCATCATGACCGATGCAATCGCTCGGTCCGTTTACCGTCTCTTCGTCAGCCGCAAGCTGATGCTGGAATGGCGCACGGCTGCCAGTATCCAGTCGAGCGCCCAGGGCAGCCCGCAGGACTACTATCGCTCCATGTGGCATGCGCCGGCGATCGCGGTGCTCAGCATCATTCTGTCGGCAATCCCCGGCGACAACGCTTTCCTGGTGGGCATTCCATTCGCCATACTCTGGATACTATCACCGCTGGTTGCCTGGTATGTCAGCCAGTCGGCCGAGACCGAAGACCGCCTCTTCGTTCCCGAACCGGTCTCCGTGGAGCTGCGCAAGATCGCGCGCCGCACCTGGCGCTATTACGAAGCCTTCGTGACCGAGGAACAGAACTTCCTGCCACCCGACAACTTCCAGGAGCGTCCGGAACCGATTCTGGCCAAGCGCACCTCTCCGACGAATATCGGCGTCTACCTGCTTTCCGTCATCTCGGCGCGCAATTTCGGCTGGGTGAACTTCACCGATACCATCGAGAGGCTGGAGCGGACCATCGCGACTGTCGACCGGATGGAGAAGTATCGTGGCCACCTCTTCAACTGGTACCATACCGATAGTCTGCAGACGCTCGGACCGCGCTATGTCTCGGCGGTCGATAGCGGCAATCTGGCGGGTCATCTGATCGCCGTTTCCTCCGCTTGCCGCATCTGGGCCGAGGCGCCCTCGGCGCATCTTCAGGGCAGTCTCGACGGTATAGGCGACGTTGCCGGCATTCTTGCCGAAACGCTCAAAGCCCTGCCGGACGACCGCAAGACCGTGCGGCCGCTGCGCCGCCGGCTGGAAGAGCGTATTGCGGGGTTCAGCAATGCCCTTGCTGCCGTCAAACGCGAGCACGAGTTTGCCTCCATCCGCATCATCAATCTGGCCGTGCTGGCCCGCGACATCCAGAAGCTTGCGACCAACCTGCACCATGAGGTGAAGTCGTCCCAGAGCGACGAGGTGACGCGCTGGACCTCCTCGCTGGTCAATGTCTGCGAAGCCCATATCGCCGACAGCGTCTTCGATCACTCGAATATCGAGCCGCTGCGCGAGCGTCTGGCCACGCTGCGCGACCGTGCGCGCGACCTTGCCTTTTCCATGGATTTCTCCTTCCTGTTCCGGAAGGATCGTAGGCTGCTTTCGATCGGCTATCGGGTCGAGACCAATGAACTCGATGAGGCCTGCTACGACCTCCTCGCCTCCGAATGCCGCCTGACGAGCCTTTTCGGCATCGCCAAGGGCGATCTTCCGAATGAGCACTGGTACCGCCTCGGTCGCCAGGTCGTTCCGGTCGGCGCGCGGGGCGCGCTCGTTTCCTGGTCCGGCTCGATGTTCGAGTACCTGATGCCGCCGCTCGTCATGCAGGAGCGGCAGGGCGGCATCCTGAACCAGACCAACAATCTGGTGGTCAAGGAACAGATCGCCCACGGCAAGCGTCTCGGCACGCCCTGGGGCATTTCCGAGGCGGCCTTCAACGCACGCGACCATCTGTTCAACTACCAGTACACGAATTTCGGCGTGCCGACGCTCGGCCTGAAGCGCGGTCTCGGGCAGAACGCGGTAATCGCGCCCTATGCCTCGATCCTTGCCAGCCAGTACGATCCGCTGGCGGCACTCGAAAACCTCGAGGAATTGCGCTCGCTCGGCGCTCTCGGCGCCTACGGCTTCCATGACGCCGTCGATTTCACGCCGACACGCGTGCCCACCGGCGCGCGTTGCGCGGTGGTCTACAACTACTATGCGCATCACCACGGCATGTCGATCGCAGCGGTCGCCAACGTCGTTCTCAACGGCATCCTGCGCGAACTCTTCCATTCTGATCCGGTGATTGAGGCCGCCGAACTGCTGCTGCAGGAAAAGGCGCCGCGCGACATTCCGGTGATGAGCGCCAAGCACGAGGAGACGCCCGGCAAGGGACAGGCGGAGCTGCTTCGCTCCGAAATCCGCACGGTCTCCGATCCGGCGCTCAGCGAGCGCGAACTGGTGCTGCTTTCGAACGGCCACTATTCGCTCATGCTGACTGCCGCCGGTTCCGGCTATTCGCGCTGGAACGGCCTTTCGGTCGCGCGCTGGAAACCGGACCCGACGGAAGACCGGTGGGGCCAGTTCATCTTCCTGCGCGATACCGCAAGCGGCGATTGGTGGTCGACCACCACAGAGCCGCGGCGCGCCGAGGGCGAGAAGGCAAAGACCGTCTTCGGCGATGACAAGGCCGAATTCCACAAGACCGTCGGCGACCTCACGAGTGTCGTCGAATGCATAGTGGCGACCGAGCACGACGCGGAAGGGCGCCGGGTCACGCTGTTCAACATGGGCGCGGAAGACCGCTTCATCGAAGTCACCTCCTACATGGAGCCGGTGCTCGCCAGCGACAACGACGACAGCGCGCATCCTTTGTTCTCGCGCATGTTCGTCCGCACCGAAATCGGCAAGCGCGGCGATGTGATCCGGGCATGGCGCAACAAGCGCAACCCCAGCGATCCGGATATGATCGTCGCGCATCTTGCCTCGGACAATGCCGGCTCCGCCCGGCCGACCGAGTTCGAAACCGACCGCCGGAAATTCCTTGGCCGCGGTCGCACGCTTGCCGAGGCGGCGGCCTTCGATGCCGGCGCGACGCTTTCCGGCACGGACGGCTTCACACTCGATCCCGTCCTGTCGCTCCGTCGCGTCGTTCGGGTGCCGGCCGGCAAAAAGGTCAGCGTCATCTTCTGGACGATTGCCGCGCCGAAGCGCGAGGAGCTCGACCAGGCGATCGAGCGCTACCGCCATCCGGATGCCTTTGCCCATGAGCTGGTCCAGTCCTGGACCCGCACGCAAGTGCAGATGCGCCATCTCGGCATCAATTCGCAGCAGGCGGCCGCGTTCCAGCATCTCGCCCGCTATCTCATCTATCCCGACATGCATTTGCGGGCGGACCAGGCGACGATCGAATCCGGCATGCAGCCGCAGTCTGCACTCTGGCCTCAGAGTGTCTCCGGCGATTATCCGATTTTCACGCTGCGCATCAACGACGACACGGACATGCCGGTCGCCCGCGAGGCGGTAAGCGCTTACGAATATCTGCGCTCGCGCGGAGTCACCGCGGATCTCGTCGTCTTCAACGAGCGGGCGACCTCCTACGCCCAGGACATGCAGCACGCGATCGAGGGCGTCTCGGATAATGCCCGCCGCACGAGCCAGCAGGAAGGTGCCCAGCATGTCTTCGCGCTGCGCCGCGACCTGATGACCGAAGAGGATGCGAACGGTCTCTTCGCGGCCTCTCGCGTCGTGCTTCATGCCAAGAACGGCAAGATCGTCGATCAGCTCAATCGCGCCATCACCCTGTTTGCCGCTCCGCGCGTACAGGAGCCAGACCGGCGTCCATTGCTCACCGGCGAGGATTTCATTGCCGGCGAAGCGGTGCAGGATGCAGGCGATCTTCAGTTCTGGAACGGTTTTGGTGGGTTCGCGGAAGACGGCAGCGAATATGTCGTCCGGCTTGCCGGTGGCCAGTCGACGCCGCAGCCGTGGATCAACGTGATCTCGAACGAAAGCTTCGGCTTCCACGTCTCCGCGGAGGGTGCCGGCTTCACCTGGTCCCGCAACTCGCGAGATTATCAGCTCACGCCCTGGACCAACGATCCGGTCATCAACCGGCCGGGCGAAGGCTTCTACATCGTCGATCGCGAGGGCGGTGATATCGTAACGCCGTTCGCGTCGTTGTCTCGCCGTCCGTCGGCTCGCTTCGAAACCCGCCACGGGCTTGGTTATTCGAGCTTCTCGACCGAAGACAACGGTCTGGCGGTCGAACTGACCCAGACAGTCGACCGGCAAAGGCCGGTCAAGCTTTCCTCGATGCTGGTCAAGAATACCGGTTCCAAGCCGCGCAGTCTCAGGGTTTATGCCTATGCGGAATGGCTGCTGGGCAACAATCCCCAGCGTTCGCTGCCGTTCATCCTGACGAGCCGGGATGAAGAAACGGGTGCGCTCTTCGCCACCAACCCGTTCAGCGTCGATTTCCGCCGTTTCGCTTTCCTCTCGGCAAGCGAGGTGCCTTCGAGCGTCACGACCAGTCGACGCGAGTTCGTCGGAAGGTTCGGCAGCATCGACCGGCCGGCTGCGGTCGCGGCCGCCGCGCCGCTTGCCGGGACCTTCGAGATCGATGGAGATCCTTGTGCGGCGCTCGCCTTCGATGTCGAACTCGGGCCGGGTGAGGAAAAGCTCCTCAACATCTTCCTGGGTGATGCGGAAACCCGCGAGGAAGCCAAGGCATTGGTGGCTCAGCTTCGTTACGACGACGCGGACCGGATTGTCGCCGGTAACCGAGACTTCTGGAAAGGCTTCACGGGTCGCCTGAAGATCGAGACGCCGGACGATGGGCTCAACCATATGGTCAACCATTGGCTGCCCTATCAGGCACTCGGTTGCCGCATCATGGCGCGGTCGGCTTTTTATCAGGCCAGCGGCGCCTACGGCTTCCGTGACCAGCTGCAGGATACGCTAGCATTCCTCGTCCACGAACCGTCACTTGCGCGGCGGCAGATCGTCAATGCCGCCGGGCGGCAATTCTCCGAAGGTGACGTGCAGCACTGGTGGCTACCGCAGAGCGGCGCCGGCGTGCGGACGATGATTTCCGACGATGTCGTATGGCTCGCCTATGCGGTCCATCAATACGTCGCCGCCACGGGGGACCGGACGCTTCTCGACGAGCAGCTTCCCTTCCTTCAGGGACCGCAGCTTGCGAAGAACCAGCACGATTCCTTCTTCAAGCCCGATCAGTCCGCGGATGCGGAAAGCCTCTACGAGCACGCGGCCCGTGGCCTCGATCTGGCGATCGCGCGAACCGGAGAACACGGCCTGCCGCTGATCCTCGGCGGCGACTGGAACGACGGAATGAACCGGGTCGGCATCGGCGGACGCGGCTCAAGCGTCTGGCTCGGCTGGTTCCTGGCGAGTGCGTTGCGCGACTTCATCGGCTATGCCGAGGAACGTGACGATGCCACCCGCGCGGAGGCATGGAAAAGTCACCTGACCTCTCTGAAACAGGCGCTGGAGACGGCCGGCTGGGATGGCGACTACTATCGACGTGGTTATTTCGATGACGGTTCGCCGCTGGGTTCCAGCCAGAGTGAGGAATGCCGCATCGATTCGCTTGCTCAGTCCTGGAGCGTGCTTTCCGGCGAGGGCGATCCCGAGCGGGCAGAGCAGGCCATGAATGCGGTGCTGGAAAAGCTCGTCGATGCTGAAACCGGCATCATCCGGCTTTTCACGCCACCCTTTGCCGAGAGCGCTCAGGATCCCGGCTACATCAAGGCTTATCCGCCAGGCGTTCGTGAGAACGGCGGGCAGTATACCCACGCGGCGATTTGGGTCGTTCTGGCGTTTGCCGCACTCAAGCGGGGTGACGATGCCTGGAAGTGCTTCCAGATTCTGAACCCCGTCAACCATGCACTCGATCGCGATGCCGCCGAGAAGTACCGGGTGGAGCCCTATGTGGTTGCCGCGGACGTCTATGGAGCGGGCGATTATGCCGGACGTGGCGGGTGGAGCTGGTACACGGGTTCTGCCGGCTGGCTCTATCGCGCAGCGGTGGAAGGCATTCTCGGCATCCGCCGCCAAGGCGACCGCCTCTTCGTGCGGCCGGCTCTCCCTTCCGATTGGGACAGCTATTCGGCCGAACTGGTCCTCGACGGCAAGAGCCATAAGATCGCCGTCGAAAGAAAGAAGGGTGATCTTGTCGTGACCATCAACGGCAAGGCGGTAAAGGAAGATGAGGGCTTTGCCCTCGGAACCGGAAAGACAAAGCGGCAAGTGCAGCCGGTCTCCGGCTGACGCGGATCAGGTCGACCAAAAGAGAAAAAGCCCGCCTCCGAAAATAAACGGAGGCGGGCTTTTGCTTTCGTGTCGGACGTGACGTGAGTCTCAGGCGGGCTCGGGTTCGCCCCGCTTCGCCTCGTCATCGGTCAGGATGCCGCTCGTCCTGAGAAGGGAGGTGAAGCGGCCCCCACTGTGACTGAGCTCTTCGAAGGTGCCCATTTCGAGAATGCGGCCCTGGTCGAGGAAGATCACCTTGTCGGCATCGCGGACGGTGGAGAGCCGATGAGCGATGATGAAGGTGGTGCGGTTTCTGCGCAGCCGATCGATAGCGGCCTTCACGCGCGCTTCAGTCTCGACGTCGAGCGCGCTGGTGGCTTCATCCAGCACCAGTATAGGCGCATTCTTGAGAATCGCGCGCGCGATCGCGATGCGCTGGCGCTCGCCGCCGGACAGCCGGTTGCCGCGTTCCCCGACGGGCGTCTCGTAGCCGCTGAGGCGGCTTTCGATAAAATCGGTGGCGGCAGCAGCCTTAGCGGCGGCGGCGATCTCCTCCTCGGTGGCCCCTTCCCGTCCGAGCCTTATGTTGTCGCTGATCGAGCGGTTGAGCAGTCCGGCATCCTGGAAGACGGTCGCAATGGAAGAGCGCAACGACTTGCGCGTGACCGTGCCGGTATCGACGCCGTCGATGAAGATCTTTCCCTTCTGCGGATCGTAGACCCTCTGGAGGAGATTGACGAGGGTCGTCTTTCCCGCGCCGGTCGGACCGACGATGGCCACCGTCTCGCCGGCCTTGGCAATGAAGGAGATGTCGTGCAGGCCTTGTGTCGAATTGCTGAACTCGAAGGAGACGTCGCGGAACTCCACCTCGCCGCGGACGGCTCCCATCTCGCCAGCGCCGGCAGGTTCCTCGCGTTCCTGCACGGAATCCTCCAGCCGGAAGAAATCCTCGAGCTTCGCGCGCGCCTCGAATATCTGGGTCGCGAATTGGCGCAGGAGATCCAGGCGCCCGATCAAGAGATTGGCGAAACCGATAAATGCCACCACGTCGCCGACGCGAATCTCGCCGCGTTGCACGAGGATGGTGCCTATGACCAGGATCACGCCCATGGAGACGGTTGAGGCGGTGCGGTTCAGCGCGCTTGCGAGCGCCCACCAGTCGAGGACCGGATACTGGGCGTCCAGCAGGTCCTTGGTGTAATCCTTGAGCGCCTTCGTTTCGGCTTCGATACGGTTGTAGCTATGCAGCACCGATACGTTGCTGATTGAATCGCTGACATGCGAAAAGACGTTGTGATAATGGCTCTCGACGGAGGCTTGGCCTTCCTTGGTGCGGTTCATCACGGTCTTGCCGATGATCCAGTAGAGTACGCTGAGAACCATCAGAACGATGCTGAGCCGCCAATCCATCGAGATTGCCGTCGGGATCAGCAGAAGCAGGGCAACGGCGGTTGCCAGATGCGTTCGCATGAATTCGAGCCACAACCCGAACAGGGTTTCGGCAGCCCTCAACAGGGTATGAAGGGCGTTGGAGGTGCCGCGCTGATGGTGCCAGGCAAGCGGCATCGAGATGATGCGCCCGAAGGCTTCCGTCAGCAGGGTGGCGCGCCTGCCGTGGGCGAGGCGGTCCGCCTCGCGGGCGACGAGAACATAGGCGATCGTGTTGAAGACGCCGAAGCCCGCCCAGAGCATGAGGACGGAAGTGACGCTGCCTCCGGAGGAGATCGCATCGATGATTCGGCCGAAAAGAATCGGCTCTATGATGGTGATTGCCGCGAGCACGATGTTGGCGATGACGACCAGCGAAACCCGGAAGCGATTCGCTGCGAGATATTTCAGAGCTCGGGAATATACCTGGAGTAGTGACAACTGGCGCAACCCTCTTTCATGACATACGCCGCTTTTCGTCGAAGGAACATGCGGCGACAATACTGCGTTAGGTGCTCATACTCCCGTTGAAATGAACCGACCCTGAAAGATACGAAAAAAGATTGCGTGCGAATTTATTCCACCATTTCAACGGCGAACATGAATACCCCAGGAGATCCGCAACGACATTTTCGCGACGGATGCAGGAAATAATAGGCTTCTGCAAGAATGTTTCACCCCTTGCAGCTCAAGGTAGGTTTCGACAGTTACGATTTTTGACTCGCTATGCAAGATTTTGCTATCCGTTTTCAGTAATTTGCTAACCAAACCGATCAACTATGGGTTACGCGATTAAGATATTTTTATCTCAGAGCGAGAACAGGACGTAAGGCATAATGCAGAATTTCGGGGGCAAGCTTGAGTATTCAATCTATCGTCCAACTTTTGGTATTGGTAAGCGAGACTAAGACAAAGAGCGATCTCGTAACGTTGCTCGAATCTCTATTGAAGACCTATGGATTTGAATATTATGGCGTTCTGACGCAGCCTAAATCTCACGAGAACCCGATGAAGATGATGCTGGCGGGGCACTGGCCCGCGGGCTGGCGGGAAAATTATGTAGCCAAAAAATATATCCTCATCGATCCAGCCATACGAATAATGGGTATTGCCCATAGATCCTTCCGATGGCGCGAGGCTTCCGCGATGTTGAGAAACGATCCGCTATGGCCGCGCGCGCAGCGCATGATGCAGGATAGCAGTCGCCACGGGCTCCACGACGGCTATACATTTCCGGTTCATGGTCGCGGCGGCCTGCTCGGCAGCATGATGATCAGCAGCAGCCGTTCCGTCGATTTGTCGCCAGCTGAAATGGCATTGTTCGAAACGGCGGCGAAAAAGGTTTTCTGGCGTCTGATGGAATTCGCCGGTGAGGCGAAGAAGCTCGAAAAGGCAACGGCTCTCGGCGCGCCTCTTACCCGCCGGGAGATGGAGGTGATCGGTCTTTTGGCGGATGGGATGACCTCTCACGACATCGCGCGGACGCTGAGCATCTCCAATCATACCGTGGATTGGTACATCAACGGTCTTCAGGACAAGCTCAATGCTCGAAACAGGCAGCATCTGGTTGCCTTCGCGTTTCGACATGGTCTCGTCGCTTGAGAGGCTGGGCGAGTTCACATTAATTTGAGAAGATGTTTTAGGAGAAATTGAACTCCAGCGGTTAAGGCGCTATTGGTTTCTTCGCAGTGCAGCATTCTGCTGGGGTTTTGAGGAGGACCGCTTTGCCGATTTCGAAGATTCTTGTCGCCAACCGTTCTGAAATCGCGATCCGGGTTTTCCGCGCAGCCAATGAGCTCGGCATAAAAACGGTCGCAATCTGGGCGGAGGAAGACAAGCTCTCGCTGCATCGCTTCAAGGCCGACGAGAGCTATCAGATCGGCCGCGGCCCGCATCTCCAGCGCGATCTCGGGCCGATCGAAAGCTATCTCTCCATTCCGGAAATTATCCGAGTTGCCAAGCTGTCCGGGGCGGATGCCATTCATCCCGGCTACGGACTCCTGTCGGAAAGCCCGGAGTTCGTGGAGGCATGCAACGAGGCCGGGATCATCTTCATCGGCCCGACGGCGGAGACTATGCGCCAGCTCGGCAACAAGGTCGCTGCGCGTAATCTGGCGATCTCCGTCGACGTGCCGGTCGTTCCGGCAACCGAACCGCTGCCGGACGACATGGCCGAAGTCGCCAGGATGGCAGCCGAGATCGGCTATCCGGTCATGTTGAAGGCCTCTTGGGGCGGCGGCGGACGCGGCATGCGCGTCATTCGCTCTGAGGCCGATCTGGCCCGCGAGGTGACGGAAGCCAAGCGGGAGGCCAAGGCGGCCTTCGGCAAGGACGAGGTCTATCTGGAAAAGCTCGTGGAACGGGCCCGCCATGTGGAGAGCCAAATCCTTGGCGATACGCATGGCAATGTCGTGCATCTCTTCGAGCGCGACTGTTCTATTCAGCGGCGCAACCAGAAGGTCGTCGAGCGGGCGCCGGCGCCCTATCTGTCGGACGCCCAGCGCCAGGAACTGGCGAACTATTCGTTGAAGATCGCCAAAGCAACGAATTACATCGGCGCCGGCACGGTCGAATATCTGATGGATGCCGACACCGGCAAATTCTACTTCATCGAGGTCAATCCGCGCATCCAAGTGGAGCACACGGTGACCGAGGTGGTTACCGGCATCGATATCGTCAAGGCGCAGATCCACATCCTCGACGGCTTCGAAATCGGCACGGCGGAATCCGGCGTGCCGGCCCAGAAGAATATCCGTCTCAACGGTCATGCGCTCCAGTGCCGCATCACCACGGAGGACCCGGAGCACAACTTCATTCCGGATTACGGCCGCATCACCGCCTATCGTTCGGCTTCCGGTTTCGGCATCCGGCTGGATGGCGGCACCTCCTATTCCGGCGCGATCATCACGCGTTTCTACGACCCGCTGCTGGTCAAGGTGACGGCCTGGGCTCCGAAACCGGAAGAAGCGATCAGCCGCATGGACCGGGCGCTGCGCGAATTCCGCATCCGCGGGGTTGCCACCAACCTCACCTTCCTCGAAGCGATCATC
Source organism: Rhizobium moroccans (assembly GCF_057559155.1). NCBI lineage: Bacteria > Pseudomonadati > Pseudomonadota > Alphaproteobacteria > Hyphomicrobiales > Rhizobiaceae > Rhizobium > Rhizobium moroccans. The sequence goes on from NZ_JBHFJG010000001.1 coordinate 138,346, forward strand.
GGTCACCCGAAGTTCCGCGACAATTCCTATACGACGCGGTTCATCGACACGACGCCGGAACTGTTCGAGCAGGTGAAGCGCCAGGATCGCGCCACCAAGCTGCTCACCTATCTCGCCGACGTGACCGTCAACGGTCATCCGGAAACCAAGGGGCGTCCGAAGCCATCGGCTCAGGCCGCCAAGCCGGTGCTGCCCTATGTCAACGGACCAATCCCCGACGGCACGAAACAGAAGCTCGACGCGCTCGGACCGAAGAAGTTCGCCGAATGGATGCGGGGCGAGAAGCGTGTTCTGATGACCGATACGACCATGCGCGACGGGCATCAATCGCTGCTCGCCACGCGCATGCGCACCTATGACATCGCGCGCATCGCCGGGGTGTATGCCCGGGCGCTGCCCAACCTCTTCTCGCTGGAATGCTGGGGTGGGGCGACCTTCGATGTGTCGATGCGCTTTCTGACCGAAGACCCGTGGGAGCGGCTGGCGCTTATCCGCGAAGGTGCGCCGAACCTGCTCCTCCAGATGCTGCTGCGCGGCGCCAACGGCGTCGGTTACAAGAACTATCCCGACAATGTCGTCAAATACTTCGTCCGTCAGGCGGCTGCAGGCGGGATCGATCTCTTCCGCGTCTTCGATTGCTTGAACTGGGTCGAGAACATGCGTGTCTCGATGGATGCGATCCAGGAAGAGAACAGGCTTTGCGAGGCGGCGATCTGCTATACCGGCGACATCCTGAATTCCGCCCGGCCGAAATACGACCTCAAATATTACGTGGCACTGGCCGAAGAACTGGAAAAGGCGGGCGCGCATATCATCGCCCTCAAGGATATGGCCGGCCTGCTGAAGCCTGCGGCTGCGCGGGTCCTGTTCAAGGCGCTGCGAGAAGCGACCAGCCTGCCGATCCACTTCCACACCCATGATACGTCCGGCATCTCGGCGGCGACCGTGCTTGCCGCGGTCGATGCCGGCGTGGATGTGGTCGATTCGGCGATGGATGCCCTTTCCGGCAATACGTCGCAGCCTTGCCTCGGCTCGATCGTCGAGGCACTCGCCGGTTCCGAGCGTGATCCGGGCCTGGACCCGGAATGGATCCGCCGTATCTCCTTCTACTGGGAGGCGGTGCGCGCTCAGTATGCCGCCTTCGAAAGCGATCTGAAGGGCCCCGCCTCGGAGGTCTATCTGCACGAAATGCCGGGTGGGCAGTTCACCAATCTCAAGGAGCAGGCCCGCTCCCTCGGCCTCGAAACCCGCTGGCATCAGGTGGCGCAGGCTTATGCCGACGCAAACCAGATGTTCGGCGACATCGTCAAGGTGACGCCGTCTTCCAAGGTGGTCGGCGACATGGCGCTGATGATGGTTTCTCAGGATCTCACTGTTGCCGATGTCGAGAACCCGGATAAGGATATCGCCTTCCCGGAATCGGTCGTGTCCATGCTCAAGGGCGATCTCGGCCAGCCACCGGGCGGGTGGCCAGCGGCCTTGCAGAAGAAGGCGCTCAAGGGCGAAGAGCCTTATACGGCCGTGCCCGGCTCCTTGCTTGCCGATGCCGATCTAGATCAGGAAAGGAAGACGATCGAGGAGAAGCTCGGGCGCAAGATCGATGACTTCGAGTTCGCATCCTACCTGATGTACCCGAAGGTATTCACAGACTTCGCGCAGGCAGCGGAAACCTATGGCCCGGTCTCCGTTCTTCCGACACAGGCCTATTTCTACGGGCTTGCTGATGGCGAGGAGCTGTTCGCCGATATCGAAAAAGGCAAGACGCTCGTCATCGTCAACCAGGCGATGAGCGCCACTGATGTGCAGGGCATGGTGACGGTGTTCTTCGAGCTCAACGGCCAGCCGCGTCGCATCAAGGTGCCGGACCGGGCGCATGGTGCTTCCGGCGGAGCCGTGCGCCGCAAGGCGGAAAGCGGCAATGCCGCCCATCTTGGCGCACCGATGCCGGGCGTCATCTCCCGCGTCTTCGTTGCGCCCGGTCAAGCCGTCAAGGCCGGTGACGTGCTGCTCTCCATCGAGGCGATGAAGATGGAGACAGCGCTTCATGCCGAAAAGGACGGCCTTGTCGCCGAGGTGCTGGTCAAGGCCGGTGACCAGATCGACGCAAAGGACTTGCTGGTCGTCTACGGCGGCTGAACGACGCCTTTATTCCACATTCCGGGCGGCCTACAGGGCCGCCTTTCTGCGTTGGGATGCAATAACGAGTGCCAGTTATTGCATGTTTGTGCCGAATTGTGCATGTTGCCGCGTATGGATCATTTTGTCAGCGAGAGACAGTCGGAGATATTGGCGCAGTTGCGCGCCAAGGGGCGCGTTTCTGCCCATGAACTGGCGCAGACTTTCGACGTTTCGGAGGATACGGTTCGGCGCGACCTGCGCGAGATGGCGGCGCGGGGCGAGTGCGAGCGTGTCTATGGCGGCGCACTGCTGTCTGCCGGGCAGACGGTGCCGCTTCGAGTCCGTATCGCCGACGAGCCAGACCGCAAGGCGGTGCTGGGGCGGAAAGTGGCGGGCCTGCTTGTCGAGGGCAGCGCCGTCTTCTTCGATGCGGGATCGACCAATCTGGCCATCGCTCGCAATCTTCCCGAAGGGTTGCGGCTGACGGCGATCACCAACACACCGGCCATCGCCGCCGAACTTGCCGGCCGGGCCGGCATTGAACTCGTGATGATCGGTGGGAAGGTCGATCCTGCCGTGGGGGCGGCGATCGATGCGACGGCGATCCGGCAACTGGAGGCGATACGCCCTGACCTCTGCATCCTCGGCGCCTGCGGCCTGACACTGGACGAAGGGCTGGCGGCGGACGTTTTCGAGGACGCCGCCTTCAAGCGGCTGGCAAGTACCGCTAGCAAGCGCAGCCTCGCGGCGATCACTTCGGACAAGCTCGGGCTTCGCGCGGCATTTCATGTGCACGATCTTGCCGCACCGCTATCGCTAGTGGTGGAAGCCGATGCGGATGCGGCGGTGGTCCAGCAATTGGGCCGGCAGGGTATCGAGGTACATCGCTGCGTGGCCGCCGGTACGATCAACGACAAAAAATCAACAAGAGGAAATACCCCATGAGCCAGTCGGATGTCGAAAAGACGGTGCGCCCGCTCGCGTCCTATCTGACCAGGGAGCGCGCCGGTGTTGCGCTGCTCTTCCTGATGAACGGGTTCATGGTGGGGGCCTGGGCGCCGAAGATTCCCGAATTCGCCGAGCGTCTTGGCTTGAGCGAAAAGGAACTGGGGCTGATGATCCTGGTCTTCGGCGTCGGCTCCATAATCATGATGCCGATCGCCGGCAGCCAGATCGCCCGCTTCGGTTCCAACATGGTGTCGAAGTTCGCCGCGGTGCTTTTGACGCCAATGCTTTTCCTCCTTTCGCTGAGCGGCGAGATCTGGAGCGGTGCGATTGCCATCTTCCTGTTCGGCGGGCTGATCGGCGCCATGGACGTGGCGATGAATGCGAATGCGGTTGCGGTCGAAAAACATATGCGCCGGGCCATCATGTCGTCTTGCCATGCGTTCTGGAGCCTTGGCGGGCTTATCGGGGCATCGACCGGCGGCTTTCTCATCCAGTCGATCGGCGTTCTTGCGCATGCCGTTGTCGTCACGCTGTTCGCCGCGCTGATGATCGCCGCCAGCTGGAAAATCGTGCTGCATGATGCGCCGCATCCCGACGAACACAAGGACGGGACGCGCAGCCGCCTGCCGCGCACACCGCTGCCTTGGCTGATCGGCATCGTCGCTCTGTTCTGCATGATTCCGGAGGGCGCTGTCCTCGATTGGGGCGCGCTTTACATGCGCAATGAACTCGGCGCCTCGGTTGCGCTGTCCGGCTTCGCCTTTGCCGGTTTTTCGCTCACCATGGCGATCATGCGCTTTGCAGGTGATCTCATCCGCGACCGGCTGGGGGCTGTCATGACGCTCAGGATCTGCGGTACGATCGCCATTGCTGGCCTTGCGATCATCGGGCTTGCGCCGAATTCAGCGGTCGCCATCGTGGGCTTTGCGCTCGCCGGCATCGGTATTTCCAACATGGTGCCGATCGTCTTTTCTGCTGCCGGCAACCTGCCCGGCATGGCGGCGGGTGTCGGGCTTTCTGTCGTCACGACCATGGGCTATTCCGGTATCCTGCTCGCGCCATCGGTGATCGGCTTCGTAGCCGAACATACCGGGCTTGCATCGATCTTCCTGGCGCTTTCCGGCTTCCTCATCGTCGTATTAGCCGTATCGCGTCTCGCGCGGCATGCGGACGGGGCGCATCACTGACGAAGCGGCATGGTCGCCATGCCGCAAAAGTGCCTCAGGTGAGTGGTTGACAAGCGGCAATGCATACGCCACCTGAAATGCAATTCTGCTTGAAGGCACCGAGACCGCGACCATGTCCTCACCGCTCGATTACGATCCGAAACCGCGTCGTGCCACCGTTGCCGTCGATGTCGGCGGCGTGATCGTCGGGGGCGGTGCGCCCGTCGTCGTTCAGTCGATGACCAATACGGATACGGCCGATATCGACGCGACGGTCGCTCAGGTCGCGGCCCTTCACAAGGCCGGCTCGGAGATTGTCCGCATCACGGTTGACCGCGACGAGAGCGCGGCTGCCGTGCCGAAGATTCACGAACGCCTGCTGCGGCTTGGCATGGACGTGCCGCTGGTGGGAGATTTCCACTATATTGGCCATAAACTTCTCGCCGATCATCCGGCCTGTGCCGAGGCACTTGCGAAATACCGTATCAATCCGGGCAATGTCGGCTTCAAGGACAAGAAGGATAAGCAGTTCGCCGACATCATCGAGATGGCGATCCGTTACGACAAGCCGGTCCGCATCGGCGTCAACTGGGGATCACTCGACCAAGATCTCCTGACTACGCTGATGGATCGGAATGCCGAAGCGGGTTCCCCGCTTTCCGCCCGGCAGGTCATGCATGAGGCGATCGTCCAGTCGGCGCTGATCTCGGCGGAGCTTGCCGAAAGCATCGGTCTGCCCCGTAACCGCATCATTCTCTCCGCGAAGGTCAGTCAGGTGCAGGACCTCATTGCCTGCTATTCCATGCTTGCGGAGCGCTCCAACCACGCCCTGCATCTCGGCCTCACCGAAGCGGGCATGGGTTCCAAGGGTATTGTGGCCTCTTCGGCGGCCATGGCTTATGTGCTGCAGCAGGGGATCGGCGATACGATCCGCGTCTCGCTGACGCCGGAGCCGAACGGCGATCGCACCCGCGAGGTGCAGGTGGCCCAGGAAATCCTGCAGGTCATGGGCTTCCGCCAGTTCATTCCGGTCGTTGCGGCATGTCCCGGTTGCGGCCGGACGACCTCGACGGTCTTCCAGGAACTCGCCCAGCGCATCCAGGACGACATCCGCAAGAACATGCCGGTCTGGCGCGAGAAATATCCGGGCGTCGAGGCGCTGAATGTCGCGGTAATGGGCTGTATCGTCAACGGACCGGGTGAAAGCAAGCATGCCGACATCGGCATCTCGCTTCCGGGAACCGGCGAGACGCCGGCGGCTCCGATCTTCATCGATGGCAAGAAGGCGATGACGCTGCGCGGCCCTAATATTGCGGCAGACTTTGAAAAGCTCGTGATCGAATATATCGAACAGCGCTTCGGTCAGCGGACGGCGGCCGAATAGGCCCGAGTTCTCCTCGCTATCGCCGCATTTCATGATAAATGAAGTGTGGCCACAGACGACGGGGATATCGATTCGAATGTTTAAGAAAGTCGCAATCGTTGCGCTTTGCGCGACCTATCTTTCCTCCTGCACCACTACCGACCCCTATACAGGCGAGCAAAAAGTTTCCAATACCGCAGGCGGTGCGGCGATTGGCGCTGGTCTCGGCGCGCTTGGCGGCCTTGTGGTCGGCGGCGGCAGCAAGGGCCGCAATGCGCTCATCGGTGCAGCGATCGGCGGCCTCGCCGGCGGCGCGATCGGCAACTATATGGATAGCCAGGAAGCGGAACTGCGCCAGCAGCTGCAAGGCACCGGCGTTTCGGTCACGCGCGTGGGTGACCGCATCGTGCTCAACATGCCGTCGAACGTCACGTTCGCAACCGACCAGGATCAGGTGATCCCACCCTTCTATGCGACGCTCGATTCCGTCGCGATCGTGCTGAACAAGTTCGGCAAGACCTATATCGACGTGAACGGTCATACGGATTCCACCGGCAGTCTGGCGCATAATCAGGGTCTCTCGGAACGACGTGCCGCATCGGTCGCGAATTATCTTGCAGGCCGCGGGGTCGATCAGCGCCGCATGTCGACCATGGGCTTCGGCCCGTCGCAGCCGGTTGCATCCAACGCGACGCCGGATGGCCGCGCGCAGAACCGCCGCGTCGAGGTATTGATCGCGCCGATCACGCAAGGCTAAGGCTAGCCCTGAACGGTTCTGGAAGCGGGCCGGCTAAATCCGGCTCGCCAGGAGCTTCAGGCCGGCGGCACTATAGAACAGTGCCATCGCACTTTCGATCCAACGCCGCGCGGCTCGGTAGCCGCGCAGTGCTCTTGGCGTCGAAAACAGCACAGCGTAGCCCGTGAAGATCATCAGACCGGAAATCATGCAGACACCGATGATCAGCAGGATCGCGGAAGTCGGCGCATTTTCCGGCAGGCCAAGCGAGATGATGGCGAGCCAGGCGAAGATCGCCTTCGGGTTCGTCACGTGTATGGCATATCCTCTCAGCCAAAGCTGCGGTGCACCGAGGCTCGTCTTCGCTTCGCCGATTGCTGCCTGAGCGTCCGGCAGACGTGCCGATTTGAACGCTTTCCAGGCGAGATAGAGCAGATAAAGCCCGCCGAGGATCTTCATGATTTCGAGCGCGATCGCATAGTGCCGCAGCACCGCGGCAAGCCCGAGCGCGGCTGCGCAGGTCAGCGATCCACCGCTGATGCCGAAAGCGGTGATCAGGCCGGCGCGTCGGCCCTGCGCGATCGAGGTGCCGATGATGGCAAAGACCGCAGGTCCGGGACTCACCACGGCAATCAGATAGGCGACATAGCCCGGCCACATCTGCGGCAGGAAGCTGAAAACCTCAGGCATCGAACTGCTCCTCAGTGCTCGCGGCTGGCGATGAAACGGGCCGCTTCCTGAAGTATTTCAGCTTTTTCTCCGTAGGGAGCAAGAAGATCCACGGCCTCGACGGTCAGCGTGGCGAGCCGTTCCTCGGCCCAGGCAATTCCATGCAAGGCAACCAGGGTGCCCTTGCCGCGTCCGGCGTCCTTGCCTGTCGCCTTGCCGAGTGTAGCGGCATCGGCGGTGATATCGAGAAGATCGTCGGCGAGCTGGAAGGCAAGTCCGATCTTCTGGCCGAAAAGGCTGAGACGCTCGCGATCGCTCTCCCCCGCTCCCGCCAGGATGGCTCCGGCCTCGCAGGCGAAGCGCAGGAGCGCGCCGGTCTTCATGGCCTGCAAGGTGGTGATGCCAGCCTCGTCCGGGGGCGATTTTTCCGCGGCAAGATCGAGCGCCTGGCCACCCGCCATGCCGCCAATGCCGGCAGCGCGCGCAAGCGCCAGCACCAAGTCTGCCTTCCTTTGAGCAGGAAGATCGGTCTCCGGCGCGGCGACCACATCGAAGGCATAGGTGAGCAGACCATCGCCGGCGAGAATGGCGGTCGCTTCGTCGAAAGCCTTGTGGACAGTCGGCTGACCGCGGCGCAGGTCGTCATCGTCCATGGCCGGCAAATCGTCATGGATCAGCGAATAGCAGTGCAGGAATTCAAGGGCCGCCCCAACACGGCGCGCAGCCTCCAGCTGGCCGTCGAAGAGCGCCGCACTCTCCTCCACCAGAAATGGCCGCAACCGTTTGCCGCCGTTCAGCGCGCCGTGGCGCATCGCGGCCAGCAGGTGGGACGGGCGGGCGATCTCGCCGGCAAGGCATTGATCGGAAAGCAGCAGCCCAAGCAGAGTTTCCGTCTCCGCCGCCCTCTCCCGCAAGTGGTTTTCGAATGCTGTCCGTCCCATCGTCATGGCCGCTGTTTGGCATGACGGTGACTGGCTGGCAACGGCGATTCACCAGTACACGGGAAGTTTTCATCGGCGGACTCGCCTTGCCCGTACGCAGCGGCTATGAAACTTCCGGGAAAGAGAGGAAGAGTGGGGATCATTGGACGTCAGCTCGGAACAGTCCGCCGGAGAGGATGAGCCGTTGATAGCGCGAGCCGGCAGAAGGCGACCCTTTCAGTCGCTTCTGCGGCGGGTCGTGCTCGCCGCCATTGCGCTCGCGCTTCTGCCGTATCTCTTGATCTTCGTCTATGGAGTCCCCTTCGTTCGCCCGATCTCAACGCTGATGCTGGCCGATCTTGCGACTTTGCGTGGCTATGACCGGCAATGGGCAGATTTCGAAGACATCTCGCCAAACCTCGTGCGCGCCGTGATGATGTCCGAAGACGGACAGTTCTGTGCCCATGGCGGCGTCGACTGGGGGGAAATGCGCCTGGTCGTCCAACAGACAATCAAAGGCGGTGCGACGCGCGGCGCAAGCACCATATCCATGCAGACGGCGAAGAACCTTTTCCTCTGGAACGGGCGCTCCTTCCTTCGCAAGGTGCTGGAACTGCCGCTTGCGATCGCGGCCGACTTTGTCTGGCCGAAACGACGGATAATGGAAATCTATCTCAACGTCGCGGAATGGGGTCCCGGCATCTACGGCGTCGAGGCGGCGGCAAAGCATCACTTCGGTGTTTCCGCCTCGCAACTCAGCCGGCAGCAGGCCGCACTTCTCGCCGTTGCACTTCCCAATCCGATCGAGCGCGTGGCGGGCAAGCCCGGCCGCGGCATGCGGCGGCTTGCCGGCCTGGTGGATCGCCGGGCGCGAAGCTCCGGCGACTATATCAAATGTCTTTATGACTGAGTTTCCGCGATTTCATTGGTCGTGAGGAATGGCGGTCGATATAGGGGCAGCAGTGCTCAGTCGGGGAACCCACATGGACAAGTTGATCCTCTATATCGGCAATAAGAACTATTCGTCATGGTCCTTCCGCCCCTGGATGGCGCTAACGGCGGTCGGCATCGACTTCGAAGAAGTTCTGATCCTCTTCGATTTTCCGGCCGGCAATCCGAAATTCAAGGGGATTTCGCCGACGGGGCGCGTGCCGGCCCTGCATCACGGTGAGGTGCGTGTGTGGGAGTCTCTCGCGATCATCGAGTATGTGGCGGAGCTTTTCCCAGACAAGAGCTTGTGGCCCAGGGCGGTAGCGGACCGTGCCGTTGCCCGGTCGATCTCCATGGAGATGCTGTCCGGCTTTCGGGCGCTCCGCAGCGCCTGCCCGATGGACATGCGTCGTCCGAAGGGAAAGATCGCCCTGCCGGACGGTGTTACGGAGGATATCGCCCGCATCGAGACGATCTGGCGGGAGTGCAGGAAGAAATCCGGCGGGCCTTTCCTGTTCGGGCAGTTTTCTGCGGCCGACGCGATGTTCGCACCGGTCATCAGCCGTTTCGAAGTCTATGACCTGGTGACGGACAGCGGTACACTCGACTACATGGCGGCGGTGAAGGCGCACCCGGCCTGGCTGAAATGGCAGCAGGCGGCGCTCGCTGAAACCTGGATCGTACCGGAAGGCGAGGCATAGGCGGAATTCTCGAAAAAATCCGGTCGGGGACTGGTCAAAGCCCTGTCGGGCATGTATAAGCCCGGCAAATTTCCGAAATCGAGACGTGACGAGTTCGGCCTCAAATCCGGCCGGGGATCATGTCTTGCACGAAGTGGAGTAACAGAAATGGCTGTACCGAAGAGAAAAACGAGCCCGTCGAAGCGCGGTATGCGCCGCTCCGCTGATGCGCTCAAGACTCCGACCTATATCGAAGATAAGAACTCCGGCGAGCTGCGCCGTCCGCATCACATCGACCTCAAGACCGGCATGTATCGCGGTCGCCAGGTTCTGACGCCGAAGGAAAGCGCATAAGCTTTCCTTGCAGGAAGTTTGCATGAAGGCCGGCTTTGCCGGCCTTTTTTGTTTCTTGGTTTTCAGGCAGGCAGCGACACGGCGGCTGGAGGTGCCTCGCATCGTCGATAAGGGTCTGCATCGCGGTAGGGGAGGTGTCGGCTCGCGTCAGCTTCCCAAGCGGTCGAGCCGGTTCTGAAGATTGCGGAGCTGTTCCTTCAGCTCGTCGATATCCTTCGATTCTGCTTTTTTGGGCGTGGGAGCCGGGGGCTGCGCCGTGAAGGGAGAAAACATCTGCACGGCCTGCCGGAACAGTTCCGTGTTGCGCCGCACCTGCTCTTCCATCATCTGCATCGGGACCTGCAGGTTCTTGGTCAGCGGCGTTTCGCCAAAGGCCCGCGTCATCTGCTCGCGCATCTGCGCCTGCTGGTCGGCGAAGGTCTTCATCGAATGCTCAAGGAAGGTCGGCACCACCATCTGCATATGGTCGCCGTAGTAGGATATGAGCTGGCGCAGGAAGGAAACCGGCAGCAGCGTGTTGCCGGTTTTCGATTCCTGCTCGAAAATGATCTGGGTCAGCACGGAATGGGTAATGTCTTCGCCCGTCTTGGCATCCTGAACGGTGAATTCCTCACCCTTCTTCACCATTTTTGCGAGATCTTCCAGCGTCACATACGTGCTGGTTCCGGTATTATAAAGGCGCCGGTTGGCATATTTCTTGATTATGATTTCGCCTTCGGTTTTCGCCATAGTTTGCCTCCTCGTCCCGTCGGTGTGTTTTTATGTTTGGTATTTCTTCTCCCAAAATGAATGTAAGCCCAAATGACGCAGGCTGACAATCTCTTTGTGCAACGCGATGTCATTCGTGTTGCGCAGCAAATCCATGTATTTTCAAGGTCATTAACAGCATATAACCGGCCGTGCGTGGCGTTTGACTCCGAAGGCGAGCTTTGCCAGTCTCGTGCAATGCACCAATAAGGAGGAGACATCCATGGCCACCCCATCCATCGTCATCGCATCGGCGGCCCGCACCGCTGTCGGCTCCTTCAACGGAGCGTTCGCGACCGTGCCGGCGCATGAACTCGGGGCGACTGCGATCAGGGGAGCGCTGTCGCGCGCAGGCGTCGATGCCGCCGAGGTCGACGAGGTGATCCTCGGCCAGGTGTTGTCGGCCGGCGAGGGGCAAAACCCGGTCCGGCAGGCGGCGATGAAGGCCGGCGTCCCGCAGGGAGCGACCGCCTGGGGCGTCAACCAGGTCTGTGGCTCGGGCCTGCGCGCCGTGGCACTCGGCATGCAGCAGATCGCGCTCGGCGATGCGCGGATCATCGTCGCCGGCGGGCAGGAATCGATGTCCATGGCGCCCCATTGCGCGCATCTGCGCGGCGGGGTGAAGATGGGCGATTTGAAGTTGATCGATACGATGATCAAGGACGGGTTGACGGATGCCTTCTATGGCTATCACATGGGTATCACCGCCGAGAACATCGCCCGCCAATGGCAGCTTTCCCGTGACGAGCAGGATCAGTTCGCCGTGTCCTCCCAGAACAAGGCGGAAGCGGCGCAAGCCGCCGGGCGGTTCAAGGATGAAATCGTTCCTTTCGTCGTTCAGACGAGAAAGGGAGACGTGACGGTGGACAGCGATGAATATATTCGCGCCGGCGCGACGCTCGATGCCATGGCCAAGCTTCGCCCCGCCTTCGACAAGGAAGGAACGGTGACCGCGGGCAACGCCTCCGGAATTAACGACGGGGCCGCCGCCGCCGTGCTGATGACGGAAGAGGAGGCGGTCCGCCGTGGTGTTGCGCCATTGGCGCGCATCGTGTCCTGGGCAACGGCTGGTGTCGATCCGCAGGTCATGGGAACCGGCCCCATTCCTGCTTCGCGGAAGGCGCTCGACAAGGCCGGCTGGAAGGCTGCCGACCTCGATCTGGTGGAGTCCAACGAAGCTTTCGCCGCGCAGGCTTGCGCAGTCAACAAGGAGCTTGGCTGGGACCTGGCAATCGTCAACGTCAACGGCGGGGCGATTGCCATCGGTCACCCGATCGGCGCGTCCGGTGCTCGCATTCTCAATACGCTGCTCTTCGAGATGAAGCGCCGCAGCGCCAGGAAAGGGCTTGCGACACTCTGCATCGGTGGGGGCATGGGTGTCGCCATGTGCTTTGAGGCCATGTAGCCGGTCGAAGGCGCCTCGACGATTTGGAGGCGGATATATCGGGAATGACAAACGCTCGTGGAATTACCGCTTAACCGGATCATCAAGAATCGGATGCGGTTAAGCAAAAAGGGGAAATGTCGAGCATGAGAAGGGTCGCCCTGGTTACGGGAGGAACACGCGGTATCGGCGCCGCGATCTCCATCGCACTCAAGGATGCGGGCTACCGCGTCGCGGCGAATTTCGCCGGCAACGAAGAAAAGGCGAATGCCTTCCACGAGAGCACGGGTATTCCGGTCTTCAAATGGGATGTGTCGGATTATCAGGCTTGCGTCGAGGGCATAGCAAGAATCGAGGCGGAGCTCGGCCCGGTGGATGTCCTCGTCAACAACGCGGGGATCACACGTGACGGAATGTTCCACAAGATCACCCCGCAGCAATGGAACGAGGTCATCGCGACCAACCTGACGGGTCTCTTCAACATGACGCATCCGGTCTGGCCGGGCATGCGCGAGCGTGGCTTCGGGCGCGTCATCAACATTTCGTCGATCAATGGCCAGAGAGGGCAGCTCGGGCAGGTCAACTATTCCGCCGCAAAGGCCGGCGATCTCGGCTTCACCAAGGCGCTGGCACAGGAAGGTGCGACGAAAAACATCACCGTCAATGCGATTTGCCCTGGTTATATTGCGACGGAGATGGTGATGGCGGTGCCGGAAAAGGTGCTGAGCGAGAAAATCATCCCGCAAATCCCGGTGGGCCGTCTTGGCGAGCCGGAGGAAATTGCCCGATGCGTGGTGTTCCTCGCTTCTGACGACGCAGCTTTCATCACTGGGTCGACACTTACCGTGAATGGCGGTCAGCTCTTCGTTTGACGGATCGCTTTCGCGCCCTGACCGTTAACGATTGGATGGAAGAGCGACTAGGAAACCTCGGGATTTTGTGGTTAACAGATTGTTTTGCAACGATATGTAGCGGTGAACAAAACACGAAAACGCATCCGTCGCCGATTCGTCAGCGATTCGTTCCGGTTTCGGCCCGAAAGTTAACGGCGACACATAAACGGGCGCTGCTTTAGACCGCGCCCGCTTGTTTCAGTGTCCCCGATAGCCGGTACGGCTTAGCGGCAACGTGCCTCGTAGGTCCGGCCGTAACGGTCGCGATAGACGCAATAGCCGCGCCGCTTTTCGGATTCACCGATTGCCGCGCCGACCAGGCCCCCGGCCACTGCGCCGACGGCCGCGCCGCCCCAACTATCAGTGACCGCACCGCCAATGACTGCGCCGGATGCCGCGCCGATCGCGGTTCCCTTCTCGGTGGACGTGCAGGATGCAAGCGTTCCGATCAGGGCGCATGCGAGCAAGAACTTTTTCATCTGACTTTCCCTTCCCTTCTATGCGGGTGCCCCGCTCAGATCCTGCCCATCAGCAGGAGGATGATGAGGATCAGGACCACCAGGCCAAGTCCGCCCGAAGGGCCATATCCCCAATTTCGGCTGTAGCCCCAGTTTGGCAACGCACCAACCAAGAGCAGAATGAGGATCACGAGTAAAATCGTTCCGAGCATGGTTTTCCTCCTCCTCTGCAGAATCTGTCAAGACGTGCGGGAACAAACGCTGGGTTAACAGTTTTGTTCCAGACAGGGCGGTCTTTGTAAACAATGGGTAAATGGAATAGGAGAAAACGTTAACAACGGTCACCGATCACCCGCCAAAGTGAGTTTCAAAAACCGGTCTCTCGTGTCTTTCACGTGCGGTGGCCTACCAGATGTTGTGAGAACAGAACATGAAAGTATTCCTGTCACCGATTCGTCGGTGATTCGTTCCGCCTTTGGTCGAGATGTTAACGGGAGCGGCTTCATGAGACGGCGAAAGCGCGGGAGCGCCCAAGAAAAATTAACCAAATCAATTGATTGACTCTTCCGGTTTTCTCTGAACATGCGCACCCTTCACCTTTGTTACAGCCTGGAGGGGGCGGCAACAGGCAAGATTCAGAATATCGTGGCACTTTCGTGCGCTCTTACTAAATATAGCGGTGAACAAAAACTGAATCCTCTTGAGTCTTCGATTCGTAGCCGATTCGTTCGCGTTTGTTCGCTGGCGGATGTTTTCCGGGTGTGGGAAGCGTAGGTTCGGGATGGATATCTCGGATTTTTGCGAAAGGAGAGGCTCTGCCGACTTGCCTTTCGCGGCGTGGATTGCCATGTGTGACACGGTCGCCGTTTCGTGCAAGCGAGGGAGCGGCCGGATAGGATGTTTGGGATCCGGCTTTGAACTTCCAGCCCATGACGCTCAGCGGGCGCGGCGTAACTGCCGTACTCGGCCCCACAAATACGGGCAAGACTCACTATGCCATCGAAAGGATGGTGGCGCACGGATCGGGCGTCATCGGCCTGCCGCTGCGCTTGCTGGCGCGCGAGGTCTATACGCGCGTGGTGGAGAAGGTCAGTGCCGCGCATGTGGCCTTGATCACAGGCGAGGAAAAGATCACGCCCCCTAATGCGCGGTTTTCCGTCTGCACCGTGGAGGCGATGCCGCGCGAGACCAAGGCCGCTTTCGTCGCTATCGATGAAGTGCAGCTGGCCGGCGATCTCGAACGGGGCCACATCTTCACCGATCGTATCCTGCACCTGCGCGGGCGCGAGGAGACGCTGCTTCTCGGGGCCGCCACCATGCGCCCCATCCTGGAAAAACTGCTTCCGGGTCTCACGGTGGTAGAACGGCCGCGTCTCTCGCAGCTCTTCTATGCCGGGCAGAAGAAGATCACCCGCTTGCCGCAGCGCTCTGCGATCGTCGCGTTTTCAGCTGACGAAGTCTATGCGATTGCCGAATTGATCCGCAGGCAGCGCGGCGGAGCGGCAGTCGTGCTCGGTGCTCTCAGCCCACGAACGCGCAACGCCCAGGTCGGACTCTATCAGGCGGGCGACGTCGAATATCTCGTCGCCACCGATGCGATCGGTATGGGCCTCAATCTCGACGTGGACCACGTAGCCTTTGCGCAGGACAGGAAATTCGACGGCTACCAGTTCCGCAATCTCAACCCGGCCGAACTCGGCCAGATCGCCGGACGCGCCGGTCGATACCTGCGCGACGGCACCTTCGGCGTCACGGGGCAGGTGGCGCCCTTGGACGACGAACTTGTCGAGCGGATCGAGGGCCATGAGTTCGATCATGTGAAGGTGCTTCAGTGGCGTTCCAAGAGCTTCGACTTTTCCTCGCTCAAGGCTCTGCGCGAAAGTCTCGATACGGCTCCGACCCTGCCGGGATTGGCGCGGGCGCTCCCCGCCACGGACAGCCAGGCGTTCGATTACCTTTCCCGCTATCCGGAGGTGAAGGACGTCGCCACCACGCCCGCGCGGATCGAAAAACTCTGGGAGACCTGTGCGCTGCCGGATTATCGCCGTATAACGCCTGCACAGCACGCGGACCTGATTTCGACGCTTTTCTTCGATCTCGTAAGAGCGGGAACGGTGAACGAAGACTTCATGGCCGAGCAGGTTCGCCGCGCCGACCGGACCGACGGCGAGATCGATACGCTTTCCGCCCGGATCGCGCAGATACGTACCTGGACCTATGTCTCAAACCGCCCCGGCTGGCTTGCCGATCCGACACACTGGCAAGAAAAGACGCGGGAAATAGAGGATAGGTTGTCCGACGCGTTACATGAACGGTTGACGAAACGCTTTGTTGATCGCAGGACATCTGTGCTCATGAAGCGCCTTAGAGAGAATGCGATGCTGGAAGCAGAAATCAGTGTGAATGGCGATGTCTTCGTAGAGGGGCATCACGTCGGACAATTGGCCGGGTTCCGGTTCACGCCCGTTGCGGGTGCGGAAGGGCCGGATGCCAAGGCTATCCAGGCCGCGGCACAAAAGGCGCTTGCTCTGGAGTTCGAAGCCCGGGCCGCTCGGCTTTATGCGGCGGGCAACGGCGATTTCGCGCTCGCCTCGGATGGTTTCGTGCGCTGGCTCGGAGAGCCCGTCGGCCGCCTTGCCGCGGGCGACAACGTGATGCGCCCCCGCGTTATCCTTCTGTCGGACGAGCAGCTTACCGGCAATGCGCGGGATCATGTCCATGCTCGCATCGAGCGCTTCGTCAATCATCACATCGCGACGATTCTGAAGCCGCTCGATGATCTTTCCCGTGCCGAGGACCTTCAGGGGCTGGCAAAGGGACTGGCATTCCAGCTCGTCGAAAACCTCGGCGTGCTCTTCCGCCGCGACGTTGCCGACGAGGTGAAGGCGCTCGACCAGGATGCCCGTGCTTCCATGCGACGCTATGGCATCCGCTTCGGCGCCTATCATGTTTTCATACCGGCGCTTCTGAAGCCCGCTCCCGCGGAGCTCATTACGCTGCTGTGGGCGTTGAAGAATGACGGTCTCGACAAGCCGGGTTATGGGGACCTCATTCCGGCGCTTGCCGCCGGCCGCACTTCGGTCGTCGCGGAGCCAGGCTTCGAGCGGATGTTCTACAAGCTCGCAGGCTTCCGCTTCCTCGGAAAGCGCGCGGTGCGCATCGATATCCTGGAGCGCCTTGCCGATCTGATCCGGCCGCTGCTGCAGTGGAAGCCCGGCGCGATGCCGCGTCCGGAAGGTGCCTATGACGGTCGGCGCTTCACGACGACCACCGCCATGCTCTCGATCCTCGGTGCGACGCCGGACGACATGGAGGAGATACTCAAGGGGCTCGGTTATCGGGCGGACGTTATCAAGGCGGAGGAGGCTCAGGCTTTCCTTGCGAGCCATGACGTCGGTGCCGCGACCCCATCCGCGCCGGCTGTAGAAAGCTCGACCGACACGGACGAAGAGGCCGATGCTCTCGGCGAAGATCGGGCCGCGGAAGCGCCGGCTGAGGGACAGGTGGAAGAAACGGCTGCCGAAGCTCCGGCTCAGGAAGCAACAGTTGAGCCTGCTACAGAGGCGGGGGATGCCTCCGAGGCTGCCAAGGCCGCCGAGCCGGAAGAGCCGAAACCGGTCCTGCTCTGGCGTCCGAGTGGCGGCCGCGACAACCAGCGTCGCCCACAGCAGGGTGAGCGGCGAGGTCAGGGGCAGGGCCAAGGTCAGGGTCAGCGGAATGCCGGCGCCGGCGCGGAAGGCCGGCGTGAGGGTGGCAGACCCAATCGCGAAAACCGTCGGCCGGACGGGAACAAGGGGGACCGCGGGCCGCGACCGGACCGTGGTGAGCGTCAGGATCGGACGGAGCGTGGCAAAACGTCGCAACCTGCTCGTTTCGAGGCCAAGCCCCCGCGTAAGGAGAAGCCGATCGACCCGGATTCGCCCTTCGCAAAACTGGCTGCGCTCAAGGAGCAGATGAAGAAATAGGTCTCTCATGACGGAAACGGAGCCACAGCGAGATTCGCGGCAGCGCATCGACAAGTGGCTCTTCTTCGCCCGCATGGTGAAATCGCGTTCGCTTGCACAGTCGCTGATTTCAGCGGGTGCGGTGACGATCAATGGCGAGGCCTGCGATCAGCCGAGCCGCATGGTAAAGCCTGGCGACAGGATCGAAATGCTGCTCGATAGGCGCGACGTCGTTTTGGTAGTGCGCGCGCCCGGCGCTCGGCGCGGCCCTTTCGAAGAGGCGAGACTGCTTTACGACGACGTGACGCCCTCTGATCGGCAGAAGCCGCTCACGCCTTTCGAGCGTGCTCAGCGCGGACCTGCATCCCGACCTTTTCGAAGATAGGAGCCGCGGAAACGGGAAGCTTTACGATCTGATCTCGATGAGAATAAAGCACTCCCGAGAGCCGGTTTAAAGGATTGTTTGTCCTTGCTATATGCCTGCAAAGGCTTTACCTGACGGACGAAATCCGGTCACCTGCCCCAACCGGAAACGGGCAGGTTTTCGGTTTTCCCTGGCGCCTTTTCCGTTCGCCTTTGCTCTGACCGCGATTTTCTCGGAGTGCCGTAATGACGTATGTCGTGACCGACAATTGCATCCGCTGCAAATATACCGACTGCGTGGAGGTTTGCCCGGTCGATTGCTTTTACGAAGGTGAAAATTTTCTCGTTATCCATCCGGACGAATGCATCGATTGCGGCGTTTGCGAGCCGGAATGTCCCGCCGAGGCGATCAAGCCGGATACGGAACCGGGCCTCGACAAATGGCTGAAGCTGAATGCGGATTACGCTCAAATCTGGCCGAACATCACGGTCAAGCGGGACGAGCTACCCGAAGCCAAAGAGATGGACGGCGTCGAAAACAAATTCGATAAGTTCTTCTCGCCGGAGCCCGGCCAAGGGGATTGAAATCCCCTAAAGTCAACCCGATATTCCGATAGTACATTGCTTCTGCCTTTTTGTTGGGCAGCAGCAAATGATGCGCCGGAATCGGCTTCCTAAAGCAAATTATTGATTTCGGCACTTTTTTGTGGTACACAACAAATACTGTTCCACAAGGCGGCACTCGCGTGCCCAAAAAACATCACGAAAGCAACAGATCACCCGAAACGCGGTTCCCGTGACATTGCAACGCTGTAAGTTGTCAGTCGCCATTCGCGATGGGGTTTGTTTTTCGCGCGCGTTGGTCGGACCAGTATGGAAATGGCTTGACGGTTTTCCCCGTCTCATCCGGGCCTGATTGACCCGGTTCCCGACCCGGCAATCCGGGTGCGTAATAGGGAGTTTGTGAAACGAATGACGACTCAACAGAAGAAATCTCCGGCACGACAGGGCTTCAAGACTGGTGAATCGATTGTCTATCCGGCCCACGGCGTAGGCACTATCACCGCCATCGAAGAGCAGGAAGTGGCGGGCATGAAGCTTGAGCTTTTTGTTATCGATTTCGAAAAAGACAAGATGCGCCTCAAGGTTCCCGTTGCCAAGGCGGTCAGCATCGGCATGCGCAAGCTGTCGGAAACGGATTTTGTCGAACGCGCTCTCAAGGTCGTTCAGGGCAAGGCCCGCATCAAGCGGACCATGTGGTCGCGCCGGGCGCAGGAATATGATGCCAAGATCAATTCCGGTGACCTGATCTCGATCGCCGAGGTGGTTCGCGATCTCTATCGCGCGGAGAACCAGCCCGAGCAGTCCTACTCGGAGCGTCAGCTTTACGAGGCAGCCCTTGATCGCATGGCGCGTGAAATCGCTGCCGTGAACAAGATGTCTGAAACGGAAGCCGTTCGCCTCGTCGAAGTCAACCTTGCCAAAGGTCCCAAGCGCGGCAAGGCCATAGACGAAGATGAGTCCCAGGACGAAGCAGCCTGATCGAACCTCATAAAAAACCTAAAAGACCCGGCCTTGAGCCGGGTTTTTTGTTGGAACTTTTTTGCCTCTCTCGCGTTAACCCGCCGGAACGGCGAACTGACTGCTGCGCTATCAGTTCTTCCGTTTCGACAATGGCGCGGACACGTCCGGCAGAAGCCCGGTCGAATTCGCATCACCAGCGAGGGGAGCAAAAGCGACAGGTTACTGCACAGCGTCCATAGTCCGTCCGTTCCAAATCAACGGCATGGCGCGTCGGCTTGTCTGCTCGAGATCTCCTGTCTTTATCGGATCAGACCCGTTTGACGGAGAACACGATGAAAGCCATGTCCGCAGACCGCAACATGATCAAAATAGCGATGTCGGCTCCGTATCTAGCCCGCGAGGAGGAGCGGGATCTCGCCGTCCGCTGGAAGGACAGCCGGGATCAGGACGCTCGCAACCAGATCGCGCTTGCGCATATGCGCCTCGTTATCGCCATGGCATCCAAGTTTCGTGGCTTCGGATTGCCGATGAGCGATCTCGTTCAAGAGGGCTATGTAGGGCTCCTCGAAGCCGCGGCAAGGTTTGAACCAGCCCGCGACGTACGTTTTTCGACTTATGCAAGCTGGTGGATTCGTGCCTCGATGCAGGATTATATCCTGCGCAACTGGTCGATCGTGCGCGGCGGGACGAGTTCGGCGCAGAAGGCCCTGTTCTTCAATCTCCGCCGGCTGCGGGCCAAGCTCGCGCGTGGCGATTCCAATCTTACAGTTCGGGCCATTCACGAGGAGATCGCCATAGCGCTCGGCGTCAGCGTCGCGGATGTACAGACCATGGATGCCCGCCTTTCGGGCAATGATGCTTCGTTGCAGGCTCCGTCGATTGCCGGCGATACGGATAGTGGCGAAAGACTGGATATGCTGGCAAGCGCCGAACCGCTGCCGGATGAACAGGTTTCCGGAATGATCGACGGAGAGCGGCGGCTGAAATGGCTGCAGGGTGCGCTCACCAAGCTCAATGAACGGGAAAAGAAAATCATTCGCGCCCGGCGCCTCACTGACGACGGGGCAACGCTTGAGGCGCTCGGTGCGGAGCTTGGCATCTCCAAGGAGAGGGTGCGGCAGATCGAAAGCCGCGCCATCGAGAAGCTGAAATCGGCTTTGGTTTCCTCAAACCCTCAAATGGCCGCCGCCTGCTAGAGCAGGTGGCGATTTTGTCGGATTTGCTTCCTGCGCCTTTGATTTTACACATGCCATACTCGCAAGGCGCCGGCCATCTTGAGTGACATGCCTCAAGGAGGCATCGGCTATTCCGAAATTATCTTGACCTTCTGGCCGGGCGAAACTGTCGCGCCGGCTGGCATCGCGTTAATCAGCTTGAAAAGATCGAGCTTGCGGTCGGTCCCCATCATCCGGCCGGCGAGGGAGGCGATCGTGTCACCCTGTACAACAGTGACGACGCGGATTCTCAAGGGCTTTAAGGCGGCGGTCTCCTGGGGCGTCATCTGCCGGAAATTCGTCCGCAAAAGGTTTGCCGTCGGCTCCAGCATCGTGCTGCCCTTCGGTACGGCCGTCAGGAACCGGAATATCTGATCGTTGAGGCGGATAACCGTGACATCGAAATCCCAGCGCTCGGCGGAAGCGCGCGCGGTCGCCGCCGGAAGTCCGTTCACCTGAATTTCTCTTACGGTTTCCGGTTGAAGCCCTGCGACCCAACCGCTCGTAAGGTAATTGGTGAGACTGTCGTACTCACCGGCTGCGACGCCGTCGAAACGGATGGCGGTCTCGCCGGGGCCGGTCGCCAGCACCGCCTCGACCTTGTTGTCGATCCGGAATGCGGGCGGAACCTCGAAGCGGATGCCGAGCCCACCGTGCAGGAAGGTCTGGCCGCGGACATAACCCTCCTGCGGGCTGTCGCCATAGAGAAGGCCGTCGATGCCGGCTATATAGTAGTCGCGTCCCTTGTCGCCGACAGTCCCTTCCTGTCCGAAATTGCGGGCATGGCGGCGGGCAAGATCGACACGCTGGGCCGAATTGGGATGGCTCGAGAGAAAGTCGAGGCTCTGGTCGCTATCGGGATCGACGGCGGAATAACGCGCATAGGCCGCCATCGAATCGAGGAACCGCGCGGCGGCATAAGGGTCGTAGCCTGCTTCGCCGAGCATTCGCACGCCGATCACGTCGGCCTGCAATTCCTGTTGTCGGGAGAAGGCGGCGAGCCTGAGCTTGCCACGGGCCAAGGCCTGCTTGCCGGCAAGATCGCTCGACAATACTTCCGACACGACGCGGCTTGCGATTACCTCGGCTTCCTCGCGGCGTTGCCGTTCGATGCCGTGATTGGCGGTGACGTGCGCCATTTCATGCGACAGCACCGCAGCAACCTCCGATGCGTCGTTGGCGAGCGCCAGCAGCCCCCGCGTGACATAGAGATAGCCTCCCGGCAGCGCGAAAGCGTTGATAGCGGGAGAATTGAGGATAGTGATGCGATAGGACTGCGCCGGGTTTTCCGAAACGGCCGTCAATGCGCCTGTGATCCGGGCGACCAGACGTTCCGTTTTCTGATCATGATATTCGCCGCCGTAACTTGCGACGATGCGGGGGTGCTCACGCGCGCCCATCTGCGCGCGAGGATCGTTCTTCTGTACCTCCTCGACGATCTGCGGGTTCGAGGAGGGCGAAACATTCGGCTGGTAAGCCTGTTCGAGCACTGACTGGCAGCCGCTGAGCAAGATCGCGGCAAGAACGATACCGGTTACACCCCGCGAGCGGGGCATGATATGGGCAAAGCGCTTGATGGGGGCAAGCACTGCCATTTCGCGCTCTCTGTTCGTGTTCCGCAGCTTCATGCCTTAAGACCCGCCTCCGAAACCGGTCCAGGAGACGCAACTCATCTCCATCTTCATGCCGGCTCGGTTTTCTGCTTCCATGTCGCTTAGCGATTTTTGCCTCACATGGACAGATGTTCTTATAGAAATTGGTGTCATCGATGCTTTTGCAAAGAAACCCCGCGGGGCGATGCCATTGTGGCACGTCCAAATTGTGGCGAGGGGTCTCGAGACTACGCCGTCAGGAAGTCCGAAAGAGCTTGGACGTCGGTGCGCGTCAGGAATTCCTCGATCGGCGCCTCCAGCAGAATTTTGCCGTTATCGATGAAGATCGCATGGTCGGCGAGCCGACGCAATTCATCGGGATCATGGGTGACGATCAGGATCGTGTTACCGGCCTCCTGGTGCAGTTCCAGAAGCAGGTTCGCCATCGATAGCCGCAGGCCTGGGTCCAGCGCGGCGAAGGGTTCGTCCATCAGCAGGACGGGCTTCTGGCGGACGAGGGTGCGGGCAAAGGCTGCTCTTTGCCTCTCGCCCCCCGACAACATGCCGGGCATGCGCCTTTCGTAGTCGCCAAGCCCCACCCGTTGCAGCGCGTCCGAAATCGTTTGGCGATCCGTCGCTCCCAGCTTCAGAGACGGATTGATCCCAAGGCCAACATTGGTGAAGAGATCCAAATGGCCGAAGAGATTGTTGTCTTGGAAGATGATAGAGACAGGCCGTTCCGAAGGATGCCTTTCAGTCACGTTCTCGCCTGCAATTCTCACTTGCCCCGCATCCGGAGTTTCGAAGCCGGCGACGAGATTGAGAAACGTAGATTTGCCCGAACCTGAAGGCCCTGTGACGGCGATGATCGCGCCGGCCGGCAGCCTACAATCGAAGCGGAAATTCTTCGAGCCTAGCCGGAGCTCGACCTTATCCAGAACGATGCTGCCTTCTTCTTCAACCACGATCATTGGCCTTTCTGTATCCCGCAGTGCCGATCATCGTCAGGATGAGGCAGATCACGCCCAGGATCAGTGCTAACCCATCAGCATCGTTTGTGCGATAGCTGGATAGCCGGCTATAGACCAGCCAGGGAAGTGTCGTTAGATCGGCGGAGCCGAAAAGCGCTACCGCGCCGAGATCGCCGAGCGAAAGCGCCATGGCGAAGGAGAGCCCCACCAGAAGGGGTTTGGTCAAGGCTGGCCGGTCTATCCGCCAGAGTTTCGCCCATCCGGATATTCCGAGGCTTGCGGTGAGCCGGCCCGTTCGCTTGTGGTGGAGTTGCATGGCCGGCGCGAGAACGCGCACCACGAAGGGAAGTGCCATCAGCATGTTGATGGCCGCGACCAGGGCCGGCGCGAAACGAGCGACATCGCCGAAGGGCCGCAGGAGCAGGAACCAGCCGGTTCCGAGGACGACCGGCGGAACCAACAGCACCAGCGAGGACATGCCGCCGAGCAATGTCGAAAGACTTTTGGCCGGCGCGCCCGGCTGCTTCATGTCGGCGATGGCGTTTCGGGCAGTGATGATGGCAAGCGCAGCGGTCACGGCGAGCAAGCCGGCGGTAAACGCGATTGTGAGGCTGGTGAGGGCCGCACGCAGAAAGATGGGGCTGGTGACAAGGTTCCAGAGATCGGCCTTGAGGCCGGACAGAATGATGGAGGCGAGCGGCAGGATCAGGAAGGCGGTCGCAAGCAGGATCGCCAGACAATCCCAAAGGCGAGCGGTCGGGTTTCTGCCGTCGAAGCGACGCACTGCGCGGCCGACATCGGCGCTTGAATCCTCCGGAGCCGGAAAAAGGGAGATGGCGATCAGGATCAGCGCCGTCACGCCGATCTGCAGGAAGGAGAGAGCAATGGCGCGCGGCGGATCGAAATCGAAACGCAGGGCCTGGTAGATCGCCACTTCGAGCGTGGTTGCCGCCGGTCCCCCGCCGAGCACGAGTACGAGCGTGAAGCTGGCGGCGCAAAGCATGAAGATCAATCCGGCAATTCCGGGAATGACGCCTCTGATTGCGGACCATTCGATGAAGCGGAAGATGGAGAGGGATTTCATGCCGAGGCTGGAGGAAAGAAACCAGTATTCCGCCGGCAGCCGTTCAAGAGCGGCAAGCATCAGGCGAGCGGCGAGCGGCAGGTTGAAGAACACATGCGCCAGCAGAATGCCGGAAAGGCCGTATATACTCACAGGTTGATCCAGCCCAAGCTTCAACAGCAAGCCATTGAGCATTCCTTGTCTGCCCCAGATGCCGATCAGGCCGAGCGCGCCGATCAAAACCGGCAAGCCCATTGGCACGGCCATCAACCGGATGATCCAGATGCGACCGAGGAAGTTCGGCCGGCGAGCGAGCGCCAGCGCGACGGGAATGGCAAGACCCACCGAAAGTACAGTGGAAAGTGTCGCCTGCCAGAGCGTGAAGCGGAGGATGCGCCAGGTATAGGCGGTGAAAAGCCGCTCGCCGGATGTCCCGGCATCCCATGAAAGCAGCGCCCCCAGGGCGAGGCCGATGAAGAGCACTATGCCCAGAAGGCTTGCCATTCCAAAGGCGATGCCGCGTCGTCGCTCTACGCCGGTCAGCATGAGGTCAGTTCATGCTCATCGCGGCAAGCCACTCGTCGATCCATGCCCGGCGGTTCTTGGCAACCTCGTCGGAACCCATCAGGAAGGTCTTTTGTGGCTGAACCAGTTTTCCGAAGGCTTCCGGCAGCGGCTGCGAGGTCTTTGCGGCCGGCATCATCCAGTTGGTGGTCGGAATGATGTCCTGGAAGGCCGGCGAGATCATGAAGCTCAGGAACTGCCGGGCAAGGTCCTTATCGGATGCGGTTCTTAGCAGGGCGGCGACCTCGATCTGGATGTAGTGGCCTTCCGAAAAGGCTGCCGCCTGGTAACGGTCGGTATTTTCCCCGATCAGGTGGTAAGCGGGAGAGGTGGCATAGGAGAGGACCATCGGCACTTCGCCCTTCGTAAACAGGCCATAGGCCTCCGACCAGCCGGGCGTCACCGTGAGAATGCGGTTCTTCAGCTTCGTCCAGGCTTCGGGCGCCTGATCGCCATAGACTGATTTCATCCAGAGCAGCAGGCCGAGCCCTGGCGTTGCCGTGCGTGGATCCTCGATCGCGATTTTCTGCGAAGGATCGCCTTCCACCAGTTCCTTGAGGCTCTTTGGCGGGTTCTTTATCGCCTGCGTGTCATAGACGACGGCGAAGTGGCCGTAATCATAAGGAATGAAGGTGTCGTCTGTGTAACCACCGGGCACATTCACGGCGGAGGTATCGATGCCGTGCGCCTCGAATAGTCCGGTCGCCTTGGCTTCGGAAATGAGGTTTGTGTCGAGGCCGAGCACGATATCCGCGCCGGTGCTCTCGCCTTCGAGCTTTAGACGGGTGAGAAGCGCCACCCCATCGGCGATCCCGACCATGTTAAGCACGCAGCCGCAGGTTTTCTCGAAGGCTTCCTTCACCTTCGGTCCCGGACCCCATTCGGCGATGAAGCTTTCATAGGTGTAGATGGTGAGTGTCTTTTCCTGCGCATTCGCGGAGGAAAAGCAGAGGCCGGCCGCGGCCGCGATCGACAGAAAAATGGTGCTTCGCATCGGCGCCCTCCTATTGTGTCGCTGCGGGGAATAGGCGCTGAAAATGAGCCGTCTAATCCCTCCGCCGGTGTTAACCGGATCAGGTTCCGCGGGTTGGCCGAGCCTCTCAGCCGCGCGTCAGCGCGGCACCCCGTTAGATCGCAACGAGATTTAGCGGCGGGCGTTGCGGCTGACAAGCGGTAAGTTAGGCCTGCCGGAACAGCCGCATTTCGCGGGGGACGGGGGCTATGGCCCCGAGGCGGCTTGCGACCGCATACTCGACCGATTGTTCAAGGACGTGAGGCATGACCGGTTTGGTAAGGACACCGAGCGAGCTCTGCCCTTCATCGGCGATGTCCTCCGGAGTGCCCGTCATGAAAATCACGGTGACGCCGTAGCGCTCGGTCAGTTCACGGGCAATCTCCGGCCCGGTTCTTCCGTCGGTAAGATTGACATCGACGATTGCCAGATCGGCCCTCGATGCCAACTCCAGTGCATTTTTTCGGGCATTGGCAAAACCTGCCACTTTCAGGCCCATGTTTTCGATCGTTTCGGCGATATCGAGCGCTATCAGGAACTCATCCTCGACGATCAGCACCCGTTGTTTCATCGCATTCTCGGCCAGCCGACGACGCGTTACATTTGTCAGCATGGGACGTCCCCATCGTTGATCGGTTCTCAATCCAGGTCGAGAAGACCAGGCTATCTCGTCCAAGATTGCACTTTCGAACGGTTCGATTTGGAGAATGTTCCGTTTTGCGACAGAATTTTCGATCTAAATGGCTGGTATGGCTAATATTTCGTTAATTCATCCTTCGAGCTCTTCGCGCAACATTTCAAGCTCCAGCCATTCTTCTTCCATTTTCACGAGGCTTTCGCGCAATTTCTCCATTTCGGCCGCCAGTCTGTTGAAAGCCGAAGGGTCCTTCGAAAAGAGATCGGGGTCCGCCATCTTTTTTTCACGGGCGGTGATTTCGGCTTCGGCCTTGGCAATCTCCTTTGGCAGGTTTTCGAGCGCGAACTTCTGCTTGTAGGAGAGCTTCCCCTTTGCCTTCGGCGCTTCTGCTGCAGGCACGGCCTCTGTCTTCGGCCTCTCGGCTTTCTCGGCCCTGCGCCTTTCCTCCTGAGCGCCCTTTCGCTGAGCGAGCATGTCCGTGTAGCCACCGGCATATTCGATCCAGCGGCCGTCGGGCGCTTCCGGATTGGCGGGCGCGATCGTCGAGGTCACCGTACGGTCCAGAAAGTCGCGATCGTGGCTGACGAGAATGACCGTGCCATTGTAGCCGGCGACGATCTCCTGCAGAAGGTCCAGCGTCTCGATATCGAGGTCGTTGGTGGGTTCGTCGAGGATCAGCAGGTTTGAGGGTCTTGCCATGATGCGAGCGAGCATCAGCCGGGCACGCTCGCCGCCGGAGAGATTTCTGATCGGCGTTCTGATCTGCTCCGGCTGAAAGAGAAAATCCTTCATATAGCCGGCGACATGCCTCTGCTCTCCGTTCACCAGCAGCGTCTCGCCACGGCCGTCCGTCAGATAGTGCGAGAGCGTATCCTCCGGGTCGAGGTCTTCGCGCTTTTGGTCGAGCGTTGCGATCTCCAGGTTCGTGCCGAGCTTCACCGTGCCGCTATCGGGAAGGAGCTGACCCGTCAGCATTTTCAGCAGCGTGGTCTTGCCGGCGCCGTTCGGGCCAATGAGGCCGATCCGGTCGCCGCGATGCACCCGGATCGAAAAGGGTGCGACGATGGGGCGATCATAAGCCTTGGCGATGTTTTCCGCTTCGATGACGAGCTTGCCGGATTCGCGCGCCTCGCTCGCCGATGCCTGAACGGTACCTTGCGGCCCCTTGTGGCCCCGATAGGTTGCGCGCATGGACTGGAGTTCGCCAAGCCGGCGCATGTTCCGCTTGCGCCTGGCCGTCACGCCATAGCGCAGCCAGTGTTCTTCGCGTTCGATCGCCTTGCCGAGCTTGTGCTGCTCGACCTCCTCCGCTTCCAGCACCTCGTCGCGCCAGGTTTCGAAATGGGCAAAACTCTTGTCAAGCCTGCGGGAAGTGCCCCGATCCAGCCAGACCGTCGCCGTCGATACCTTTTCAAGGAAGCGCCGGTCGTGGGAAATGAGCACCAATGCGCTCTTCGTCTTGCGCAACTCCTCTTCCAGCCATTCGATGGTCGGCAGGTCGAGATGGTTGGTGGGTTCGTCGAGCAGCAGGATATCGGGTTCCGGGGCCATGACCCGGGCAAGCGCCGCGCGGCGGGATTCTCCGCCGGAGAGGGTTTTCGGATCCTCTTCACCCGTCAGGCCCAGATGCTCCAGCAGGTAGGTGACGCGGTAGGGATCGTCACCCGGTCCCAGGCCCGCTTCCGCATAGGACTGTACTGTCGAAAAGCCCGCGAAATCCGGTGCCTGTTCCAGATAGCGGATCGTCACCGCCGGATGGCGGAAGATCTCTCCCGACTGAGGCTCGACCATGCCGGCCGCCATTTTCATTAATGTCGACTTTCCAGAGCCGTTGCGGCCGACGAGGCAGATTCGATCGCCCGATTCCACCTGAAGGTTGGCGCCGGCCAGCAGAGGCGTGCCGCCGAAGCTCAGGAAGATATCATCGAGTTTGAGGATGGGAGGTGCCACGGGCATTAGGCTCCGGAAAAATCATGGGGGCGGGCGATGATCATGGCCCTGCCGACGAAAAGCGAAAACTCCACCGGACCTTCCGCGATATTGGAAACTGTACGAGACGAACCGAAAGGCAGCCCAAACTGTTTCAAGGGATATCTGGCGCCGGTGATGTCGAGCCCTTCCAGTGCCGAGAAGCCGATGATGGAGAACAGCGAGCCTTTCGGCAGATCGAGAACCTTCTTGCCAGGTAGAAGCGGGACGGCCTCTTCCTCACCGGAGGTCAGGAGAATGTCCAGGCCTCGTTCGGCAAGGCTCATGGCGTAGACGAAATGCTGAAGCAGGTGGTCGCTCCGCTCGCCGCCAATGGCGCCTGCGAAGATCAACCGGTTGGCTCCTCGCAAGATAGCCTCCGCCGTGGCGATCTCGCCGTCGGTTTCGTTCTTGGCGGGGGGATAGGGCTGCCGCTCCACGCCCGGCCACCGGGCTGCGAGCGCAGCATCGGTGGAATCGAAATCACCGACCCATAGTTCCGGCGTTACGCCAAGCTCCTCGGCGTGTTTCATGCCGCTATCGGCTGCGATGAAGCGGCTGCCGGCAAGCTCTGCACGAAGACGGTCCGTGATGGCGAGGTGGCCGCCGAGCAGGATGGCGAAGGTCGAAGTGGTCATGGGCATTGCCCATAGCGCAAACAGCGGCAAAAGGGAAAGCCGCGTTCCGCTTGCCTTATCCACCTTCATTCGCCTCTCTCCCGCGAAGGGTGGGATGCAGCGCAAGGTTTTTCATGACACCCTGTGCCCGTGGAAGATTTTGCTCCCATTGACGGACAACGAAGCAAGGCGTAATTGAAGCATCGAGAATTCCGTGGTGATTTGGCCGGCCGGCTTGCAGCCACGTAAAAAAAGTCGCTAAAGGGCCGCGAGAAGATGCTTCCCACGGACCGGCTGCGATTTTTTCCGCCGCCGGTTTTTTCATTTGTGGGTTGATACATGCCGATCAAAATTCCCGATAGATTACCTGCCTTCGACACGCTCGTTCAGGAGGGTGTACGGGTTATGACCGAGACTGCGGCAGTCCGGCAGGACATCCGCCCGCTGCAGATCGGCCTTCTCAACCTCATGCCGAACAAGATCAAGACCGAGCTGCAGATGGCGCGTCTGGTCGGCGCGACACCGCTGCAGGTCGAGCTGTCGCTTGTTCGCATCGGCGGCCACAAGGCCAAGAACACCTCCGAAGATCACCTGCTCTCCTTCTATGAGACCTGGGAAGAGGTGAAGGATCGAAAGTTCGACGGTTTCATCATCACCGGTGCACCGATCGAGACGCTGCCGTTCGAAGAGGTCACCTACTGGGACGAGATGCAGCAGATTCTCGACTGGACGCAGACGAACGTGCACTCGACCATGAACGTTTGCTGGGGCGCGATGGCGGCGATCTACCATTTCCATGGCGTGCCGAAATACGAGCTGAAGGAGAAGGCTTTCGGCGTCTATCGCCACCGTAATCTCGCCTCCTCGTCCGTTTACCTCAACGGTTTCTCGGATGATTTTCAGGTGCCGGTGTCACGTTGGACCGAGGTGCGCAGGGCCGACATCGAAAAGGTGTCTGAACTGACAATCCTCATGGAATCCGACGAGATGGGCGTCTGCCTGGTGCAGGAAGAGGCCGGCAAGCGCCTCTATATGTTCAATCACGTGGAATATGACTCCACTTCGCTGGCGGATGAGTATTTCCGTGATGTGAATGCCGGAATCCCGATCAAGATGCCGCACGACTACTTCCCACACAACGATCCCGAACTCACGCCGCAGAACCGCTGGCGCAGCCACGCGCATCTCCTCTTCGGCAATTGGATCAACGAGATCTATCAGACCACTCCCTACGAGTCCGAGAAGATCGGCGCCAAACGGGTCTAGGAAAAGCTTTTCCGCCGGCGAGCCGTTGCGGAGAGGCGGGAAATCAGCCTAGTTTGCCGCCGGTCGATCGAACGGGAGAGATGAGACATGGCGGGCGAGGCAAATCAACGCGAGGTTTTCGGTCAGACGGCCGCGGGCGAAACAGTCTACCGCGTCGTGCTTTCGGGCGGCGGGTTGACGGCCAAGGTCATCACATGGGGCGCGGTGATCCAGGATCTTCGGCTTGAAGGCCATCAGCCGCCGCTTGTGCTCGGTTTCGAAGCCTTCGACGATTATCCCCGCTATTCCTCCTATTTCGGCGCGACACCCGGCCGTTGCGCCAACCGCATCGGTGGCGGTCGGTTCACGCTCGAAGGTCAGGATTACCAGCTCGAACTCAACGAGAAGGGTGTGACGCATCTGCACGGCGGAAGCGATGGCCTGGGCAAGCGCAACTGGGAAATCGTTGATCTCTCCTCCGACAAGGTCACGCTGCGGATCGTCGATCCGGACGGACGGGCCGGCTATTCCGGAAATTGCACCGTTACCGCCACCTATCACTTGCATGGCGACGGGGTTTTGTCGGTTATCTACGAATCGACGGCCGACAAGCCGACCATCGCGAATATCTGCCAGCATTCCTATTTCAATCTCGATGGGCGGGAGGATGCACTCGGTCACGACATCATGATCGCCGCCGATCATTTCCTTGCGCTCGATGAAAGACAGGTTCCGACCGGTGAGATCAGGTCCGTTGACGGCAGCGCCTTCGACCTGAGGGAAATGGGGCCGATGAAGCGCTCCGAGAACGGCGAACAGGTGCTTTTCGATCATAACTTCTGCCTCTCTTCCGAGCGCATGGAAAAACGTTCGGTGGCGCTTGCCCGCAGCGTCAATTCCGGTGTTTCGCTGGAGGTACGGACCACGGAGCCCGGCGTGCAATTCTATGCCGCCTTCAAGCTCGACGTTCCGGTGCCGGGGCTGGAAGACCGGCGTTACGGCCCCTTCGCCGGCTTCTGCCTGGAAACCCAGGTCTGGCCCGACGCCATCAACCACGAGAATTTTCCAAACGCCGTGCTGCGGCCTGGCGAGGTGCTGCGCCAGGAAACGGACTACGTCTTCTCGAAAAGCTGATCAGGACATTTGCCTCGGCTCGGGAACCATCGATTTGCGGCTCCGTTGATGGGAAGCCGATCGACTTCCGAGGAGGATCCGATGCCTGAAGCCGAGGAACAGGGCGTAAAGCTTCAAGTCGCCAATACCAGACCTCAGGATGCCGGCCACGGCTTGGCACGTTTCAGCCAGGAAGCGCTCGCGGCCCTTAATGTCCGCGAAGGCGAGATCATCGAGATCATGGGCAAGCGGCATACGCCTGCTATCGCCGTGCGCGCCTATCCCGAAGACGAGGGGCTCAAGCTCGTTCGGCTTGATGGCCTGCAGCGCGTGAATGCGGGCGTTTCCAGCGGCGATTTCGTCGAGATACGCAAGGCGGAGGCACGGCCCGCCACCCGCATCGTGCTGGCTCCGGCGCAGAAGAACCTTCGCCTGGAAGGATCCGGCGAGGCCCTGAAACGCACCTTCCTGCACCGGCCGATGGTCGCCGGCGATGTTATTTCAACCTCAATCTACCAGCGGGTTCGTGCGGGCAGTTCCCGCATTCCGGAGGAATTGCTGCGCGGCATGGTCGACCTTCCGGCCTATGGGTTGCAGGAGATCAGGCTGGCTGTCGTTTCCACCCAGCCGCGCGGCGTCGTCCAGGTCGGAGAGGGCACGGTGATCGAATTGCGGCCGCAATACGAAGAGCCGAAGGAAGCCCGGCGAGCCGATGTGACCTATGACGATATCGGCGGCCTCGGCTCTTCGGTGGATCAGGTGCGCGAGATGATCGAGCTGCCGCTTCGCCATCCCGAGCTCTTCCAGCGCTTGGGGATAGAGCCGCCCAAGGGGGTTTTGCTGCATGGTCCGCCCGGAACCGGCAAGACGCTGCTCGCGCGTGCCGTCGCCAACGAGACGGAGGCGAATTTCTTCCACATAGCCGGACCGGAGATCATGGGTAGCCGGTACGGAGAGTCCGAGGAGCGGCTGAGGCAGGTCTTTCAAGAGGCAGCCCAAAGTGCGCCCGCGATCATCTTCATCGACGAGATCGACTCCATTGCGCCGAAGCGCGAGCAGGTGACCGGCGAGGTGGAGCGGAGGATCGTCGCCCAGCTTCTGACGCTGATGGATGGGCTGGAGCCTCGTCAGAATATCGTGGTGATCGGAGCGACGAATCGGCGGGATGCCATTGACGAGGCCCTGCGGCGACCGGGGCGCTTCGATCGCGAGATCGTCATCGGCGTTCCCGATCAGGAAGGCCGCCGGGAAGTCCTGGCCATACATACGAGAGGCATGCCGCTCGCGGAGGATGTCAATCTCGATGAGATCGCCCGAACCACCTATGGGTTCGTGGGAGCCGATCTCGGGGCATTGGCAAGGGAAGCGGCCATGGATTCGCTCAGGCGCATCCTTCCCGACCTGAACCTACGCGAGGGCATCTCTTCGGAGGTGCTGGAGAATCTCAGCGTCACGCAGGATGATTTTCTGAGCGCGATGAAGCGCATTCAGCCAAGTGCGCTGCGGGAGATCATGATCCAGGTGCCGGATGTCGGCTGGGCTGATATCGGCGGACTGGATGAGGCGCAGATGCGCCTGAGGGAGGGCGTCGAGCTGCCGCTCAAATCGCCCCAGTCTTTCCGCAGGATAGGTATTCGACCGGCCAAGGGATTCCTTCTGTTCGGCCCGCCGGGAACAGGTAAGACCCTCCTCGCGAAGGCCGTGGCACGAGAGGCCGAGGCCAATTTCGTTGCGACCAAGTCCTCCGATCTCCTTTCCAAATGGTACGGCGAATCGGAGCAACAGGTTTCCCGTCTTTTCCAGCGGGCTAGGCAAGTGGCGCCGACCGTCGTCTTCATCGACGAGATCGATTCGCTCGCGCCGGCACGAGGCGGCGGCATCGGAGAACCCGCGGTGACGGAGCGCGTCGTGAATACGCTGCTTGCGGAAATGGACGGGTTGGAAGAGCTTCAGGGGGTCGTAGTGATGGCGGCCACGAACCGACCGAACCTCCTCGATCCGGCATTGCTGAGACCAGGCCGTTTCGACGAACTGGTCTATGTGCCGGTCCCGGATGAAAAGGGCAGGCGGAAGATCCTGGGGATTCACACCAGGAACATGCCGCTTGCCGGTGACGTCGATCTCGACCACTTGGCGCAGGCGACCGAGCGCTATACCGGAGCGGACCTAGAAGACCTCACCCGGCGGGCCGGACTTTTGGCCTTACGTGAAAAGCTCGATATTCAGGAGGTTACGCGCAAGCATTTCGAGCAGGCGCTCTCCGAAACCAGGCCTTCCGTGACGCCCGAAATGGAGCGGGAATACGAGGAGATACAGCGCACCCTCAAGCAACAGGGGCCCAATCGCCAGCAGATCGGTTTCGTGCCGCTTCGCCAGGCCGCAGAATAGTTCCTGCGGAGGCTTGCTGGTTGGTCGAGCTTGCGGATTGCTTGCGAATCCCTGCCTGTAAGTAGGCTAACTTCCTTGCCGGAGGGAATGCCTCGGATGGCCCCGCTTCAAGCGCTGTGCTCAATCCGAGCTTTCCGCAGGTGAAAAAATTCTTGGCCGTTCTCGTCATTTCTCTGTTGCATTTGAAATTCGGTTGCGCCATATAGCGCCCGTCGCCGGCGAGAAGCCGCGGCCCACGGTCCAGCGTCTACCCCGGATCGAGGTTTGATGAGCGGGTGTAGCTCAGGGGTAGAGCACAACCTTGCCAAGGTTGGGGTCGAGGGTTCGAATCCCTTCGCCCGCTCCAGTTTTCTTCAAGGAAATTGATTTACCGTCCGAAGATTGATTTCGGCGTATGTGTTGACGCGTGAAAGAAGACCGCGCTCCTCCCGCTTGTGAAGTCATCATCGAATGTCGTCTCAGGATTTCTTAATTCATCCCGAGCAAGATGCCGTGATGGAGCAAGGAGCGGCGACATGGAGATGCGGCGTTCGCGCATAATCGCCACCGCGATCGTGCTTGGGCTTCTCGGCGCCGCGATTCCTGTTGCCGCCATGGCCTATGTTTCATGGGCGATCGCCCTCAATAAGGAGCTTGCGGTCCTGACGCGTTCGGCGGAACAGGCTTATCTGCGAGCGAGCAGAACCTTCGACGATGCTCGAAAGGCACTCAAGGCGGCAGATGCTGCTGATCTTCCACGATGCTCGGAGGAGCATATCAGGCGGATGCGGATGATGACCGTCAACACGCCTTCGATCGAGGAAGTAGGCTATTTCGAAAACGGCGTACTCAGATGCACGTCCTGGGGTAGGAGCGACGAGGGTATCGCCAAGTCCCATGTCGACTACGTGACGCCGGACGGAATGGAGATTACGCTTCGCGTCCAGCCGGCCATCAGCCACGGGCGCCGCATGACGGCCATGCATTTCGGCAGCCATAATGCGCTCGTGGTCCCTTCCCGCTTCGTGGACATCCTGGTCGACGACACCATATCGCTGGCGGTCCTCAATGAGGACGGCATGCTGCTCGACGGGCTGAACGGCCCCGATCCAGCCCTCGTGCGCTCGGTGGTCGGAAAGGCGGGCAGCGGCGTGGCCGGGAACACGATGTTCGCGGTATCGCGTGGTGAGAGCCTCGTTGCAGTCGCTACGGAGCCGAAAGCCAATCTGGCCGCCAAGGTCAGGAGCGAGCAACTCCTCCTGCTGCCGATCGGTGCGTTCATCGCCGCCTTCGTTGTCGGAACCATTGTCTGGCTTTCCAGGAAGCGTCTCTCCCCGCTTGCGGATTTGGAGGTTGCGGTCCGAAAGCGGGAATTCATCGTCCATTATCAGCCGATCGTCGAGCTCAAATCGGGCATATGTGTTGGTGCGGAGGCGCTGGTGCGCTGGCAGAGGCCAGACGGTTCTCTCGTCCGGCCCGATCTGTTCATCCCGCTTGCGGAAGAAACCGGATTGATCATGCCGATCACCGACCAGGTGGTCGACGCAGTGATCGCCGATCTCAAGACGATGCTGCTGGAGGATCGTACGGTCCACATCGCCATCAATCTTTGTGCGGCGGACATGGCTTCGGGCCGCATCCTCGATGTCATCGACGGCAGGCTTCGCGGCACGGGCATCCGGCATGAGCAAATCTGGCTGGAGGCGACCGAGCGCGGCTTCATCGACATCGAAGCGGCTAGAACGACCCTGCAGATCGCGCGGCAGCGTGGACATTCCGTTGCCATAGACGATTTCGGAACCGGCTATTCGAGCCTGCAATATCTCCAGGAGTTGCCGCTGGATGCCCTGAAGATCGATAAATCCTTCGTCGATACGGCCGGAATAGAGGCCGCCACCAGTTCCGTTACTCCGTATATCATCGGCATGGCCAAGGAGCTTCGGCTTTTCACCGTGGCGGAAGGGATCGAGACCGAGCGCCAGGCGGAATACCTCAAGGAGCATGATGTGGATTTTGGCCAGGGGTGGCTTTTTTCCAAACCCTTGCCCGCAGCCGAGTTCATCAAATTCCATCGGCAATCCAAGGCGCGGCATGGATCCGCGCCGGAAAGAATCCGGGCAAGTGCCGCCTGATCTTGCGAGGAACAGACATTCGCTTGGCCGGTCAGTGCAATGCAGCTATAGTCGTGCCACCCACCTGCCGGTTCCCGCCGGCTCATCTCAAAAATCCAGTCCCTCCCGCGAACTCATGAACAATTCCACCCCGAAAAAGCCTGAGGATCTCTTCCGTTTCCTCGATGATCTGGGCATTGCCCATTCCACTAAAAACCACCCACCGGTCTTCACCGTTTCGGAATCGGAAAGCCTGCGTGATGAAATTCCCGGCGGGCACACGAAGAACCTCTTCGTGAAGGACAAGAAGGACCAGTATTTCGTTCTGACCGTGGAGGAGCGCGCAACGGTGGACCTCAAGGCGGTTCATAAGGCGATAGGGGCTTCCGGCAGGGTCTCCTTCGGCAAGCCGGAGAAATTGATGGAATATCTCGGGGTCATCCCAGGCGCAGTGACGGTTTTCGGCGCCTTTAACGACACCGATGGAAATGTTACCTTCGTACTGGATGAAGATCTGATGAAGCACGACATCATCAACGGGCATCCGCTGTCGAACGAGGCGACGACCTCCATCGGCCGCGAGGACCTCGTCCGTTTTCTCAAGGCGACCGGCCATGAGCCGCTTGTCTTGAAAGTGACGGACTGACATACGATCTTTGCGGTCAAGAGAGCCTGATATCCAAAGCGTTCCGGGAGAACATCTATGAGCGGCAGCAACAATCCATATGGCGGGTCCTACGGTGCCTCCTATGGCGGCCAGATGACCGCCTCGGCAAACTACGGCTCCCAGCCCGCTGCCGCGCCCGCCGGCAATGGCGGCAACCATATCAGTGACACGACCACCGCCGGTTTTTCCAAGGATGTGCTGGAGGAATCCCGCCACCAGCCGGTCCTCGTCGATTTCTGGGCGCCCTGGTGCGGGCCGTGCAAACAGCTCACTCCCGTGCTCGAAAAGGTCGTCAACGAGGCCCAGGGACGGGTGAAGCTCGTCAAGATGAATATCGACGATCATCCGTCGATCCCGGGCCAGCTCGGCATCCAATCGATTCCGGCCGTTATCGCCTTCGTCGATGGGCGGCCTGTGGATGGCTTTATGGGCGCAGTCCCCGAAAGTCAGGTCCGTCAGTTCATCGACAAGCTCGCCGGTCCGGCTGGCGCCGACCAGGCCGCGGAAATCCAGGGCGTGCTCGATGAGGCCGACAAGCTGCTCGGTGAGGATGACATCCAGGGCGCGGCTCAGCTTTACGGCGCGGTCCTGCAGGCCGATCCGGAAAATGTCAAAGCCGCGGCCGGCATGATGCAATGCATGATCGCCATGGGCGAGACGGCACGTGCCAGCCAGATGCTGGCTTCCATTCCGGAAGATCTCGCCAAGGAACCTGCAATCCAGGCTGTCGCGCGGAAGCTCGAACAGATCGAGGAAGCCCGCCAGCTCGGCGATCCGGCGGCACTCGAACACGACCTGGTGCTTCATCCCGACAATCACGAAGCCCGGATGAAGCTTGCGAAGATATTGAACGTGCAGGGCATGCGCGAGGAAGCCGCCGAACATCTGCTAACGATCATGCGCAAGGACCGGACATTCGATGATGACGGTGCGCGCCGCCAGCTTCTGGAGTTCTTCGACGTGTGGGGGCCAAAGGACCCGGCCACCATTTCGGCCAGACGCCGGCTTTCTTCGCTCCTCTTCTCGTAAGGCGGTGGCGCGCGCACTTGCGTTCAGCCGTCGCCGCCCCACATTCTGGTCGGTGGAGTTTACGCCATAGGCGAGCGTTCGGAGGTGATGGTCCCATGATCGTGGGGAATGCAAGGTATGTGAAGCGGGAGGATTTGCCCGATGCAATTCCGGTATTTCCGCTCACAGGCGCCTTGCTGTTGCCGGGCGGGCAGTTGCCGCTCAATATTTTCGAGCCGCGCTACCTGGCCATGTTCGATGCGGCCCTTGCCGGAAGACGGTTGATCGGCATCGTTCAACCCTCGCTTCAGGAAGCCGCCGAGCCGCTTGAAAACTCCCGTCCTCCGCTCAGCACGGTCGGCTGCATCGGGCGCATCACGTCCTTTGCCGAGACCGGAGACGGCCGTTATATCACGTCGATCAGCGGCATATGTCGTTTCCGGCTCCTGGACGAAGTAGGCGCGGGGCACCCCTACCGGACCTTCCGCATTGCGCCGATGGTGGCCGACCTTTCTTTCGAGGAGGATGAGGAAAGCGCGGTCGATCGTGCCGAATTGCTGCGCGTCTTCAGGGCTTATCTCGACGCCAACAAGCTGGAGGCGGATTGGGAAAGCGTCGAGCGCGCCGGAAATCGCACGCTCGTCAACTCGCTTTCGATGATGTCGCCCTTTGGCCCTGCGGAGAAACAGGCGCTCCTGGAGGCGCCCGACCTGAAAAGCCGTGCCGAAACGCTGATTGCCATCACGCAGATCCTGCTTGCCCGGGATTTCGGCGATTCCGACACGATCCTGCAATAGGTAAGATCATGGACGAAAAGCTCAGCAAGGTCGATCCGAAGCTCCTCGATCTCCTCGTCTGCCCGCTGACGAAGGGCCGGCTTTCTTTCAACAGGGAGACCAATGAGTTGATTTCGCGGAGCGCCCAGCTTGCCTATCCGATTCGTGACGGCATTCCGATCATGCTGGTTTCCGAGGCGAGGCGATTAGAGGACTAAATCACCTGCCCGGCCAGGAGCTTCGGCCCGTCTTGGCCGGTTTTGCCCGCCGCCTGGCCGATGAAATAGTTCTTGAGCGCCGGCAGCCGTTCGACCACGCCGAGTCCGAAATCGCGGGCGATGCGGATCGGCGTGACATCATTGGAAAACAACCGGTTCAGCACGTCGGTCGTCACACCCATTCGGAACGTATCGAAGCGCCGCCAGGACTGGTAGCGTTCCAGCACGTTGAGCGCGCCGATATCGAGTCCGAGCCGATCGGCTTCGACCACAGTTTCAGCAAGTGCTGCCACGTCCTTAAAGCCGAGATTTAGGCCTTGGCCGGAGATCGGGTGGATGCCGTGGGCCGCATCTCCGGCAAGAGCGAAGCGGGGAGCGACGAAGGCGCGGGCAAGGGTCAATCCCAGCGGAAAGGCGCGGCGCTCGCCGACGACGGTCAATTCACCGAGCTTATGGCCGAAGCGACGCTGCAGTTCCTCCTCGAACACCAGATCGTCGGATGCGACGAGCCTTTCTGCTTCGTCCGAGCGCTCGGTCCAGACGAGCGATGAACGGTTATTCGTAAGCGGCAGGATCGCAAAGGGGCCGGAAGGCAGAAAATGTTCTTCTGCCACCCCCTCATGCGGCCGCTCATGCGCAACCGTTACGACGATGCCGGATTGGCCGTAGTCCCAGGAGACGGTACGGATACCGGCCATGTCGCGAAGCTTGGAGCGCACTCCGTCGCAGGCCACCAGCAGACGGGTCTCCGTTGTCGAGGCATCTGAGAAGGTGACCACCGTTTTCGAGCTGCCGGTCTCAAACCCCGTTGCCGAAAGCCCATGCCGGATAGTGATGCCGAGTCGTTCGCAGGCACCACGAAGGGCCCGGACCATAGCGACGTTCGGCACCATGTGCGCGAATGGGCGACCCTCCTCAATCGTGCCGTCGAAAGTCAGGAATACCGGACGCACAGGATCGGAGGTGCGGGAATCGGTGACGATCATGCTGCTGATCGGCTGCGCCTCGAACTGGATTTCATTCCAGACGCCGAGCACTTCCAGCATGCGGCTGGCGGCGGCAATGATCGCGGAAGCCCGTTCGTCCTTCTGCCAGACGGTTTCGGGGGCTGCCTCAACCACCTCGATTTTCAGATGTGGCGCCGCCTGCTTGACCGCAACCGCGGCGGCGAGACCGACGTAACCGCCTCCAACAACCAGCATGTCCAGCATTTTCATCGGCTCCCGCGAGACTTGAGAATGTTTCTCCAATGCATATAGATCATCCGGCATCCGCTTCCTATCACCGGAGTTCGCCATAATGTCGCGCCCTTCCGAATCCCCGTCCGCCATGGGCCAGCTCATCGCCACGCTAGACCTCGAGAAGCTCGAGGAGAACCTCTTCCGTGGCAATAGTCCGCAGATCGGCTGGCAGCGTGTCTTCGGCGGGCAGGTCATCGCCCAGGCACTGATGGCGGCGCAACGCACTGTGCCTGCGGATCGCTTCGTTCATTCGCTGCATGCCTATTTCATGCGGCCGGGTGATCCCGCGGTGCCGATCGTCTTTCAGGTGGAGCGAATCCGCGACGGGTCAAGCTTTGCCACCCGGCGCGTGGTCGCCGTGCAGCACGGCAAGGCGATCTTCTCCATGTCCGCTTCCTTCCAGATCGAGGAACCGGGCTACGACCATCAGATAGCCATGCCGCCGGTTACGCTGCCGGAAAAGCTGATGGGGGAGAAGGAGTTCAAGGAACTCTTCCTAGCGCAGGCGCCCGCTGTGGTACGCAAATACTGGAGCCACGAACGGCCGATCGAAATCCGACCCGTTTCCCTGGTCCACTACCTCACCAAGGACAAATTGGAGCCGAGGCAGGATATCTGGGTGCGCACCGTGGGAGAGGTTCCCGCCGATCGTCATTATCAGGCGGCGGTACTTGCCTATCTCTCCGACATGACGCTTCTCGACACGTCCCTCTATGCGCATGGCACGTCGATTTTCGATCCCGACCTGCAGGTCGCAAGCCTCGATCATGCAATGTGGTTCCATCGACCCTGCGCTTTCGACGACTGGCTGCTCTACACTCAGGACAGTCCGAGTTCCTCCGGCGCACGCGGCATGACACGCGGTAGTCTCTATACCCGCAGCGGTAGCCTGATTGCCTCCGTGGCGCAGGAAGGATTGATTCGGAAAAGGGCAAATGATTAATTTGTGTGCAATTTCTCGTTTTTGCACATAATTTCGCCGCTTGGGCGCCGCTCAAATATCCCTTTCTAGCGCGTCTATCCATTATCTATTAAATTTCAACAGGTTAAAGATGCCGATGAATCTGGCACGTCCTTTGAATGTAGAACGCCAGTCGCTGTCATGATCCGCCAGCGATGAGGAGAGTCGGCTCCGCGCCGAGGACAAACAAAGGATGGGAAGCCAGATGAAAATCGTGATGGCCATTATCAAGCCGTTCAAGCTCGATGAGGTGCGCGAAGCCCTCACGGCTGTCGGTATCCAGGGCCTGACCGTCACCGAAGTCAAAGGTTACGGACGCCAAAAGGGACATACCGAAATCTATCGCGGTACCGAATATGCCGTGAGTTTTCTGCCGAAGCTGAAGATCGAAATCGCAGTCCCCTCCGACCTCGTCGAGAAAGCCGTGGAAGCGATCGCCTCGGCCGCCAAAACCGGCCAGATCGGCGACGGCAAGATCTTCGTCTATTCGATCGAGCAGGCCGTGCGCATCCGTACCGGCGAAACCAATACCGAAGCGCTTTAACGCGGCCGACCAGGGGAGTTACTACCAATGCAATTTTCCAAGATTTCAACCTCTCTCGGATGCCTGGGCGCTGCCTCCGCAGCCTTCCTCGCGCCGGTCGCCGCCTTTGCGCAGGAAGCGGCAGCGCCGGCGGCTGAAGCAGCCGCTGCCGTTCCGGAGAAGGGCGATACCGCATTCATGTTCATCTGCACGCTTCTCGTGTTCTTCATGCTGATGCCGGGTCTTGCCCTCTTCTACGGCGGTCTCGTGCGCGCCAAGAACATGCTGTCGGTACTGATGCAGTGCACGGTCGTCGGTGCGGCCATGATGCTCGTCTGGGTCATCTATGGCTATTCCTTCGCCTTCGGCGGTTCCACCAGCGCCTATTTCGGCGGCACGGCCAAGATGTTCCTTTCCGGCGTGACGATGGATTCCACCGCCGCGACTTTTTCTGACGGCGTCGTCATTCCGGAATTCATCTTCATGCTGTTCCAGATGACCTTCGCGGCACTTACCCCGTCGCTGATCGTGGGCGCCTTCGCGGAACGCATCAAGTTCTCGGCCGTGGTGCTCTTCTGCATCCTGTGGGCTACCTTCGTGTATTTCCCGATCGCTCACATGGTTTGGGATGCCAACGGCCTGCTGTTCGGCATGGGCGCGCTCGACTTTGCCGGTGGTACCGTCGTCCACATCAATGCCGGTGTCGCGGGTCTCGTCGGCGCGATCATGGTCGGCAAGCGCGTCGGCTACGGCAAGGACATGATGGCTCCTCATTCCATGACGCTCACCCTCGTCGGCGCAGCAATGCTGTGGGTCGGCTGGTTCGGCTTCAATGCCGGTTCGAACCTCGAGGCTTCGGGCGGCGCGATGCTGGCGACCGTCAACACCTTCGTCGCCACCGCCGCTGCGATCGTATCCTGGTCGATCGTGGAAACCTTCGCCCGCGGCAAGGCTTCCATGCTGGGCGCCGCGTCCGGCATGATCGCCGGTCTCGTAGCGATTACTCCGGCGGCCGGCATTGTCGGCCCGATGGGTGCGATCGTCATGGGCCTCATCGTTTCGCCGATCTGCTATTTCTTCATCGCTGTGGTGAAGAACAAGTTCGGTTATGACGACACGGCGGATGTCTTCGGCGTCCATGGCGTCGGCGGTCTCTTCGGCGCACTGGCGACCGGCATCTTCGCTTCTTCGTCGCTCGGCGGTATTGGTTACGCCGAGGGCGTGACGATGGGCAGCCAGTTCATGACCCAGCTCACCGCCGTCGTC
Source organism: Rhizobium moroccans (assembly GCF_057559155.1). NCBI lineage: Bacteria > Pseudomonadati > Pseudomonadota > Alphaproteobacteria > Hyphomicrobiales > Rhizobiaceae > Rhizobium > Rhizobium moroccans. The sequence goes on from NZ_JBHFJG010000001.1 coordinate 180,677, forward strand.
ATCACCATCGTATGGTGCGGCGTCGTCTCCGCGATCCTCTACAAGATCGTGGATGTGATCGTCGGCCTGCGGGTCACGGTGGAAGCGGAACGCGAAGGCCTCGACCTCGCCTCCCACGGCGAAGCGGCATACCATCAGTAATCAAGGGGTTTGCGGGGG
>NZ_JBHFJG010000001.1:180855-275942 GCF_057559155.1 Rhizobium moroccans
CCCCGCAGGAGAGCCCGCCGCGGCTTTCGTTCGAAAAGTCGCCTTAAGCCCGGACCTCGGTTCGGGCTTTTTGCATTGCCGCGCCGGATCGTGGTTAAAGGGACATTAACCACCCGCACCTTAGTCTTGGCTGAAATAGCACAATCGGCCATCCAGCGATCGATTCGCATGGATGGCGATTGGCAGGGACAGACGGGCAAACACGATGGGCAGAAGCAGTTCGGCGGCAATGGAAACCAGGTCCACCCGCTTGGTGCTGACCGCCTTCGTCATCCGCCAGCTCATGGCGCTCACCGGCTTCGGCTTATTCATTGCCTTGGCGCTTGCCGTCGCGGCACTTGCCACCTGGAATGTCGCCGATCCGAGCTTCTCCTACGCCACCGATAATCCGCCGACCAATCTGCTCGGCTTCGCGGGCGCTGCCTTCGCCGATCTTATGATGCAATTCCTCGGGCTTGCCAGCCTGCTTGCGCTTCTGCCGGTACTTGCCTTCTCGCTCGCCCTGATCTCCGGTCGCAGATATGACCGTATCCCCGCGCGGCTAGCGGCCTGGGGAGGTGGAACCTTGCTTTCGGCCGCCACGCTCGGCTGTTTTCCGGCGCCGCCCACCTGGCCGATCCCGAACGGTATCGGCGGTGTCATCGGTGACATGATCCTGCGCTTTCCGGCTCTCTTCGTCGGCACGTATCCGACGGGTATCGTTGCCACAGTCCTCGGCGTTATTTTCGCGCTGCCTTCCGCCTGGTTGCTGCTCTTTGCCTCCGGCCTGGTCGGCGAGGCCTTCGAAGACAGCGAAGATGACGAGGCTCCCGTCGCGGCCGCCAAGACCCGTTCAAAACGGGAGGAGGCCGAGGAGGACGAGGATGATGAAGGCGGCTTTGCCGGTTTCCTGGCCTTCGGAGCGCTCGCCCATTATTGGTACATTGCTCAGGCCCGGTTGCGCCGTCTGGCGGGGATCAAGCCGCGTGCGCGGGTAAGTTTCGACCAGCCCTATGATTTCAATGAGGACGAATTCGGCACGCTGAACGAGCCGATGCGGGCTAAGGCTGCATCGGGTTCCGCCAGCCGCCGGCTTGAACCGTCGCTTGACGGTTCCTCGTCTGCGGTAGGTGCTTCCCGTCGCGTGGTCGCGGCCCCTGCGATGTCCATCGACGATGACGAGGATGACGATCCGCCCTTCGACATGGACATGTCCCGCCGTCCCGCAGGTATCCTGCCCGACGACGACGATGCGCCCTTCGTCGCCTCGCGAGCGCCGCAGCCGGTCGGAGCGGGTTCACGGATGGCGTCGCGTGTCACTCCTGCGGCGGCACCGCCGAAGCCGAGCGCGCGCGTGGTGCGCGAGGCGCAGGCGTCCTTCATCGATTCCGACGGTTTCCAGCTCCCCTCCATCCATCTGCTCGCCGAGCCGAGGGCGGTTGCCCGCGACGCTTCTCTTTCGGCCGATGCGCTGGAACAGAACGCCCGCATGCTGGAAGGCGTGCTGGAGGATTTCGGCGTCAAGGGCGAGATCATCCATGTCCGTCCCGGTCCGGTGGTCACGCTCTATGAGTTGGAGCCGGCGCCCGGCATCAAGTCTTCCCGCGTCATCGGCCTGGCCGACGATATCGCCCGCTCGATGAGCGCGATCGCCGCGCGCGTGGCGGTAGTGCCCGGGCGAAACGCGATCGGCATCGAGTTGCCGAACCGCACGCGCGAGACGGTCTATCTGCGCGAAATGATCGGCAGCAAGGATTTCGAGGCGAGCAAGGCCAAGCTCGCTATGGCACTCGGCAAGACGATCGGTGGAGAGCCGGTGGTCGCTGATCTTGCCAAGATGCCTCACCTGCTCGTCGCAGGTACGACGGGCTCCGGTAAATCGGTCGCCATCAACACCATGATCCTCTCGCTGCTTTACCGCTACACGCCGGAAAAATGCCGATTGATCATGATCGATCCGAAGATGCTCGAACTTTCCGTCTACGACGGCATCCCGCATCTTCTCTCTCCCGTCGTCACCGATCCGAAAAAGGCAGTGGTTGCGCTCAAGTGGACCGTCCGCGAGATGGAAGAGCGCTACAAGAAGATGTCGAAGATCGGCGTGCGAAACATCGACGGCTTCAACACACGGGTGGAGCAGGCGCTCGCAAAGGGCGAGGTGCTGACCCGCACGGTGCAGACCGGCTTCGACCGACAGACCGGCGAGGCAATCTACGAGACGGAGGAATTCGATCTCCAGCCGATGCCCTATATCGTCGTCATCATCGACGAGATGGCAGACCTGATGATGGTCGCCGGCAAGGATATCGAAGGCGCGGTTCAGCGTCTGGCGCAGATGGCCCGTGCGGCCGGCATCCACGTCATCATGGCCACCCAGCGCCCGTCTGTGGACGTGATCACAGGCACGATCAAGGCAAACTTCCCGACGCGCATCTCCTTCCAGGTGACCTCAAAGATCGACAGCCGGACTATCCTCGGCGAGCAGGGAGCGGAACAGCTCCTCGGCATGGGCGACATGCTCTATATGGCCGGCGGTGGCCGCATCCAACGCGTTCATGGGCCGTTCGTCTCGGACATCGAGGTCGAGGAGATCGTCGCCTACTTGAAAACTCAAGGCGCACCCCAATATCTCGAGGCGATCACGGCCGATGACGACGAGGATGGCGACGGCGGCGGACCTGCCGGTACTTCCAACCTTTCGGATTCGGACGACCCCTATGACCAGGCGGTGGCAATCGTGCTGCGCGACGGCAAGGCTTCCACCTCCTACGTCCAGCGCAGGCTGGGCATCGGCTACAACCGTGCCGCCTCGCTCATCGAGCGAATGGAGAAAGAGGGGCTGATCGGACCGGCGAACCACGCCGGCAAGCGTGAGATTCTGGTTCCGACCGAGGCGGATATTCTGGATCGGTAACAGGTTGTTGAAGAGGGTGCCGGGCCATCAAGCCGCCGCCTTTCACGCGCAGGAAGCAGCGGAAGGAGATACAAATGAAGAACCAAAAAACCATCCTTTCGGGCGCGCTCGGCCGCAGGCAGTTTTCCCTCGGTCTTGCAGGTCTGGCAGCCGCGGCACTGATGCCGGCATCCGGTTTTGCCCAGGGCGCCGGTGGCTCGGCAGCGGCGCAGCGCATTGCGGACCATTTTTCCTCGGTCAAGACGATGATGGGCGAATTCGTGCAATTCGGCCCCCGCGGCGAACAGACGGGCGGTAAATTCTTCATAGAACGTCCCGGCCGGCTGCGCTTCAATTTCGACGATCCATCGCCGATCCGGGTGATCGCCGATGGCAAGAACGTCGTCATCGGCAATATGAAGCTGAAGACGTGGGACCTTTATCCGCTCTCCAAGACGCCGCTGAGCCTGCTGCTGGCAAGTAAGATCGACCTGTCGAACCAGATGGTGCGCGGCGCGCGGGTGGAGGATGATCTGACGACGATCGTTCTCGGCAACAAGACAATATTCGGAGACTCGACCATCACGATGATGTTCGATTCCAAGACTTACGACCTGCGCCAGTGGACGATCACCGATGCTCAGAACAAGGACACGTCGGTGATGATATACAACGTCAAGACCGGTGTGGGTCTTGACGACAAGATATTCAACATTCCCTATGCGGAAGTGCATCGCCCCCGCAGCCGCAACTGACGGAGCATGCCCCGAAGGCGGCCGCAGCGGCCGCCTTTTTGCTTCTCAGCGCCCGTGGAATCTCCTAAACCTCGCTGGCCAAGCGAGGGACAGTGCATGACGTTTTCTATCACGACCTGGAACATCAACTCGGTGCGGCTGCGCATGCCGATCGTCGAGCAGTTCCTCGTCCGCCACAAGCCGGACATTCTCTGCCTGCAGGAGATCAAGTGCATGGAGCCGGAGTTTCCGCTCCAGCCGCTGAAGGACCTGGGATACGGGCACATCATCATTCATGGCCAAAAGGGCTATCACGGCGTAGCCATCGCCTCGAAAGTGCCGCTTCACGAAGACCATCGGCAGAATTATTGCGGGGTCGGCGATGCGCGTCACATTTCGGCGATCTTCGAACGTGGTTCGCGGCGCATAAGGCTTCATAATTTCTACGTCCCCGCCGGCGGCGACGAGCCGGATCGCACGATCAACCCAAAGTTCGGCCACAAGCTGGATTTCATCGAGGAGATGAAGTCGCTGAAGGCCGACGCCATGCCGGGCATCTCCTCCATCCTCGTCGGGGATCTCAACATCGCACCCCTGGAACACGATGTCTGGTCGCACAAGCAGCTCCTGAAGATCGTCAGCCACACGCCTGTCGAGACCGATGGCATGAAGGAGATCATCGCCAAGGGCGGCTGGCTGGATCTGATGCGCCAATACACGCCGGAGCCGGAGAAGATCTATACGTGGTGGAGCTACCGCGCCAAGGACTGGGAAGCGGCGAACAAAGGTCGCCGGCTCGACCATATCTGGTCGTCCGCCGATCTCGGTCCTTTCCTGGAGCGGATCGACGTGCTGAAGGAAGCGCGCGGCTGGAACCAGCCGTCCGACCATGTGCCGGTCACGGCGGTCTTCAAGATCTGAAGCGGAATGTCAGCGAAAGCGGTGCTGCATGGCGGCAGCCGCTTTGGCGAGGCCGGTGATATTTTCGCGTATGCGCATTTCGACTGCGTGGCCCACTTGGGGATATTCCTCCAGCAGACGGTGGAAAAGCGAGCGGGTGATGCGCAGCGCTTCGGAATCTTCCAGGGCGATCGCGGTGAACTTGCGCTCCACCATGGTGACGAGCGCCAGCTCCGAAAGCAGCGTGCCTGGCCCGGCGACTTTCTCGGCAACGAGATTGCCGTCGCGCCCGGCGGCCAATAGCTCGAATCGGCCGCTTGCCACGACAAAGGCGCTTTCCGCCGGCGATCTTTCGCGGAAAAGCTCCTGGCCCGCAGCCACGCCCCGCCGTTCAGCGCCGAAAGCGATCAGCCGCAATTGATCGCTATCCAACCCCCGGAAGAGCGGAACCTGGGAAATCAGGCGTATATCGTCGGCAAGCGCCATTGATGTTCTTCTTAAGGGACGATCTTGTAGCCGCCGTTTTCGGTAACCAAGATCTCGGCATTGGAAGGATCACGCTCGATCTTCTGGCGCAGACGGTAGACATGCGTTTCGAGCGTATGGGTGGTCACGCCGGAATTATAGCCCCAGACTTCTTCGAGGAGCACATCGCGGGTCACCACCTTTTGGCCGGCGCGATAGAGATAGCGGATGATGGCCGCCTCCTTTTCCGTCAGCCGGATCTTTTTTCCGTCATCGGTGGTGAGCAGTTTCTGGCTCGGCTTGAAGAGATAGGGGCCAACCGTAAAGGTTGCATCCTCACTCTGTTCGTACTGCCGGAGTTGGGCCCGGATGCGTGCGAGAAGCACGGCGAACCGGAAGGGCTTGGTGATGTAGTCGTTGGCGCCCGCCTCAAGACCGAGAATGGTGTCGGAATCGGTGTCGTGCCCGGTCAGCATGATGATCGGTGCCTTGAAGCCGTTCTTGCGCAGCAGCTTCACCGCTTCGCGGCCGTCCATGTCCGGCAGGCCGACATCCATGATGAGGAGATCGACCTGGCTGGCTTTTGCGGCGCCCATGGCCTTTGTGGCTGTGGCTTCCTGCAAGAGGTTGAATTCGTCATAGAGCGATAGCTGCTCCACGAGTGTCTCGCGCAGATCGTTGTCGTCGTCCACCAGCAGAATCGTCCGCGCTGCCATACGTCCTTGCCTCTCGTCTCGCGTGTTCGCTCAGCGCCAGCCGATAGTTTTCAGCGGCACAATTGGTTCGGGCGCTTGATCTAAGTCCCATCGTGCTATGAATTCAAACGAAATCATTTTCAAAGCAAAAACTTGTGAGAAAAATGGCGCATTTTCGAAAGAGGGCAACGGGTTCGCCCGGTGTCGTGACGGTGCGGGCCGCTCCCCGCTGCTCCACGCGCGCGATCGTCAGCTTTGGGGGAATTACGGTTCCAGCAGTGATCGGCCGTTCCGGACGCAGCATTCTCAAGCGGGAAGGGGATGGTGCAACGCCGATTGCAGCCATGCCGCTGCTTTACGGGTTCACACGCGGCGACCGGGTGCGATCGCTTGCCACGCCCTTGCCGGTAAGGCGAATCCGCAAGGACATGCTGTGGTGTGACCAGCCCGAGCACGCTTCCTACAATCGCCTGGTCAAGGCACCCTTCCAACGAAGCCATGAGGAGATGATGCGCCAGGACGGCCTCTATGACATCTGCCTCGTGCTCGATTGGAACATCACCTCGCGCCGGCGCCATCGCGGGTCGGCCATCTTTTTCCACCTGATCAAGCCTGGATACCAACCGACGGCGGGCTGCGTTGCCGTAAGCCTCGCCGATATGAGACGGTTGATCCGCTTCATGCGCAAGGGAACCGTGGTGCGGGTTCTATGAAAAAGGCCGGGAAGTACCCGGCCTTTTCGATTTCTTGGGGTGAACCGCCTATTTCCAGTCGCGGATATCGACGAAATGGCCGGCGATCGCGGCCGCGGCGGCCATGGCCGGCGAGACGAGATGGGTCCGGCCCTTGTAGCCCTGGCGGCCCTCGAAATTGCGGTTCGAGGTGGAGGCGCAGCGCTCACCCGGCTTCAGGCGGTCGTCGTTCATCGCCAGGCACATGGAGCAGCCCGGCTCGCGCCATTCGAAGCCGGCTTCCTTGAAGATCTTGTCGAGACCTTCGGCTTCCGCCTGCTCCTTCACGATGCCTGAGCCCGGCACGATCATCGCGTTGACCGTGGAAGCAACCTTCCTGCCTTCGACGACCTTGGCCGCGGCACGCAGATCCTCGATACGGCCATTGGTGCAGGAGCCGATGAAGACGCGATCGATGGCGATGTCGGTTATCTTAGTGCCGGGCTGGAGACCCATATATTCGAGGGCGCGCCACTTGGAGGTTCGCTTCGTCTCCTCCTGGATGTCGTCCGGGTTCGGCACGGTGCCTTGAACTGAAATAACGTCTTCCGGCGAAGAGCCCCAGGAGACGATTGGCGGCAGGTTGGCGGCATCGAGCACGACGACCTTGTCGAAATGCGCGCCTTCTTCCGTGTGCAGCGTCTTCCAGTAGTCGAGCGCCATGTCCCAAGCCTTGCCTTTGGGAGCGCGCGGCTTGTCCTTGATGTACTCGAAGGTGGTTTCGTCCGGTGCGATGAGGCCGGCGCGGGCGCCACCTTCGATCGTCATGTTGCAGACGGTCATGCGGCCTTCCATGGAGAGCGAACGAATCGCCTCGCCGGCGAATTCGATCACGTGGCCGGTACCACCGGCGGTGCCGATCGCGCCGATGATAGCGAGGATGATGTCCTTGGCGGTGACGCCTTCCGGCAGCTTGCCGTCGACGCGCACCAGCATGTTCTTCGCTTTTTTCTGCACCAGAGTCTGGGTCGCGAGAACGTGCTCGACCTCCGACGTGCCGATGCCGTGGGCGAGGGCGCCGAACGCGCCGTGGGTGGAGGTGTGGCTGTCACCGCAGACGATCGTCATGCCGGGCAAGGTGAAGCCTTGTTCAGGCCCGACGATATGGACGATGCCCTGACGGATGTCCTTTTCGGAATAATATTCGACGCCGAAATCCCTGGCGTTCTGAGCGAGCGCCTCGACTTGGATGCGGCTTTCCTCGTTCTTGATTCCGAGGTGCCGGTCGGGCGAGGTGGGAACGTTGTGGTCGACGACGGCGAGCGTCTTCTCAGGCGCGCGGACCTTGCGGCCAGCCATGCGCAAGCCTTCGAAAGCCTGCGGCGACGTCACTTCGTGAACGAGGTGACGGTCGATGTAGAGAAGACAGGTTCCGTTCTCGTCCTGGCTGACGACATGGTCGTCCCAGATCTTGTCATAGAGGGTGCGGGGTGCGCTCATGGCTGCTATCCGTAATGCTGACTGAAAGGGATTGAGGTTGGCAGCGGCTGGCTGCCTCATGCTGAATGAAGTCAGCTAAGTCGGTCGCAAAGCGCCCCGGATACGCGCGCGTAAAATCGTGCCGGCAGGCGCTTATGATCCTGTAGCACGATGAACTGTTTCGCGAGGCATCCGAATTTCGATCCCATGGCGTGAGCTTCTAGCAGTTTTTCCGGAGCGCGGCAATCTTGAAGCTGCTGCATCATCTCTCGAGCTTGGCGCGTGCGATGGGTGTGCCGTTGGTACGCAAGCGCCTCTCGATACCTCGTAGGGCAAGCGAAAGCCCGATCGTCAACAGAAGGTAGATATAGGTGACGATCGAATAGGTCTCGAAGAAGCGGAACGAGCCGGCTGCATAGACCTTGGCCATCTGCGTGATGTCGGCGACGCCGAGCACGGAGACGAGCGAACTATCCTTCACCATCGATACGAAATCATTGGAGAGCGGAGGAAAGATCACCCGCATGGCCTGAGGGAAAACGATCAGCCGGAAGCGCTGGAAACGGGTGAGGCCAAGCGCCTTCGCCGCTTCGATTTGTCCCTCGTCGACCGACTGGAATCCTGCGCGGAATATCTCGGCGATGAAGGCGGCATAACCGATCGTCAGCGCGATCACAGCTCGCCAAAGCAGAGAAACATCCCGAACGAGCAGGCTTTCCGCCAGGCCGCCGTCGATCAGTGGCGCTAATGCCCAATTGTAGAGCGTGACGAAGACCGGTGCACCGACGAACGCAATGTAGAAAAGCAGAACGAGGATCGGTATGCCGCGGATCATCTCGACATAGAAGCGCGCCGCCTGCCGGAGCACGATATTGTCGGAAAGACCGGCGAGCGCGATGCCGAGTCCAAGCACGGTCGCCAGCGAAAAGGCGGCAAGCGTCACGCCGATGGTGACCCCGATTCCCTTGGCTACGACACCGAAGACCTGCGTATAAAGCTCGTTGAAGGCGATCACGCCGGCGAGCACGAGACAAAGCATCCCGAAGACGGCGAGCCACCAGGGGAAATCCTGCGGTTCGGCGACTTTCCGACCGGAAGCCGTCATGAGGCTCACTGGCCCATCTTGTAGTCGAGGAACCACTTCCTGTTCAGGTTATCCAGCGTGCCGTTGGCCTTCAGCGCGGCGATTGCGGCGTTGATCGGTGCAACGAGGTCGGACCCTTTCCTGAAGATGAAACCGAAGTCCTCCGTACCTAGCGGCTCGCCGACGATCTTCAATGTGCCGCCAGAGGCCTTCACATAGCCTTCACCGGCGGTGCTGTCCGTCAGCACCAGATCGACATCGCCCGCTTTCAACGCCTGCACCGTCGCTCCGAAGGTCTCGAAGAGCTTGATGCGCGGGTTCTGCTCATTACCGTCAAGGATTTCGTAGACCGCCGTGTAGAACGGGCTTGTCCCCGGCTGAGCGCCGATGAGAGCGTCTTCTAACCCGGCAAAGCTCTTGGCGTCGGAAAAACGGGTCTCGTCGCTGCGCACCAGCATGAGCTGCTGCGAGCGCATGTAAGGTTCAGAGAAATCCACCTTCTCCTTGCGGTCGTCCTTGATCGTTATGCCGGTCATGCCGATGTCATACTGCCCATCCGCCACGGCCTGGATCATCGCATCCCAACTGGTGTTCTGGTACTCCAGTTTGAAATTGAGGCGTTTGGCGATCTCGTTCATCGCATCATATTCCCAGCCGATCGCAGCACCGCTTTTGGGATCGACGAATTGCAGCGGAGGATAGGCGTTTTCCTTCACCACGACCACGGTGCGTCCCCCGAGATCGGGCAGCTCCGCCGCCTGGCCGCTGAGCGGCGCAAAAAGGAGTGCAGCAAGACCGGCGAGGAATGGGCGTCGGGAGAGCATTGGAAATCCCTCATGAAGTGGACGGCGGAAAGGTCTCACACTTCAAAAGCGAATGGCAAGGCCGGTATTTGCGCGGTGCAGAGAGGAAACAAAAAAGGCGGCCCGAGAGCCGCCTTTTCCGAAAATGATTGTTCGACGCTTATTCGGCGGAAGCTTCCGCAGCCTTCGCTGCTTCGGCAGCTTCTGCCGCTGCCTTTGCTTCTGCTGCTTCCGCTGCAGCCTTCTCGGCGGCGAGAGCCTGGGCGGCTGCCACCTTCTCGGCCTCGATGCGTGCCTTCTCTTCGGCAAGAGCCTGGCGCTCGGCTTCGTTCAGCTTGCGGGCGCGGGTGCCGGTGTTCTCGACGATACGAGCCGACTTGCCGCGACGATCGCGCAGGTAGTAAAGCTTGGCGCGGCGGACCTTACCGCGGCGGACGACATCGACGCTTTCGACGAGCGGCGAGTAGACCGGGAAAACGCGCTCGACGCCTTCGCCGTAGGAGATCTTGCGGACGGTGAAGCTTTCGTTGACACCGCCGCCGGAGCGGGCGATGCAGACGCCTTCATAGGCCTGTACGCGGGTACGGTTACCTTCGCGAACGCGAACGTTGACGCGGACGGTATCGCCCGGAGAGAATTCCGGAAGGGTGCGCTGAGCGGCGATTTTGGCGGCCTGTTCGGCTTCCAATTCCTGGATTATGTTCATCGGTCAAACCTCTAAGTTCTTCTGAAACAGCCAGAGCGCTCGATGATGTCCCTTGGATCAAGCCTCGGGATTTGCCGTCAGGCAGAGCGGATTCGCCATTCTTTGCTTGCTGGTCGACGGGATTATTTCCCATTTCCGGGTGCGCCAATACACGAAAGAGTCCCGATTGTCATCCCTTAATGGAAAAATTCCCGAGGGCTTCGATCCTGACGGGCAAGATAGCAAAGACGAAGGCTGTGCATGGCGTGATTAACAATTTGTCAAATGCCGAGATAAGCAGCAGACTTGCTGCGGAGCCTGTGGCTCCAGGGAAGGCATGGGAGGGGATATATCATGTCGGTCAGCAATCCGTCGCCCTCGTTGTACAACGAGGATCTTGCGCCCGCCGAGGAGCGGAGGTGGGGCGCTTTCAGCATTTTCAACGTCTGGACGTCCGACGTCCATAGCCTTTGGGGCTATTATCTCGCGGCGAGCCTGTTCCTGCTCTGCGGCAGCTTTGTGAATTTCGTCATCGCGATCGGCATCGGTTCGCTGGTGATCTTCGTCCTCATGAGCCTGGTGGGTAATGCCGGCGTGCGCACCGGCGTGCCGTTCCCGGTGCTCGCGCGCGCTTCCTTCGGCACGTTCGGGGCCAACGCACCGGCACTCGTTCGCGCAGTCGTCGCCTGCTTCTGGTACGGTGCGCAAACCGCGGCCGCCTCGGGCGCCATCGTCGCGCTGCTCATCCGGAACGAAAGCCTGCTCGCATTCCACCAGAGCAGTCACATGCTCGGCCATTCGACGCTCGAAGTGATCTGCTATGTGATCGTATGGGCGCTGCAGTTGCTGATTATCCAGCGCGGCATGGAAACCGTCCGCAAATTCCAGGATTGGGCGGGCCCGGCTGTCTGGATCATGATGCTGATCCTCGCAGTCTACCTGCTCGTGAAATCCGGCACCTTCTCATTCGGCTCCGAAATTCCGCGGGATGTTCTTATCGAAAAGACCAAGGACGCGGGCGTACCCGGAGAGCCGGGGTCATTCGCTGCGCTTGCAGCCGTCGCGGCGACCTGGATTACCTATTTTGCGGCGCTCTATCTGAATTTCTGCGATTTTTCGCGTTATGCAAAGGATGAGAAGACTTTGCGGAAGGGCAACCTCTGGGGGCTGCCGATCAATCTTCTGGCCTTCTGCCTGGTTGCCGGTGTCACCACCACGGCCGCCTATGCCGTCTACGGCGAAGTCCTGCTGCATCCGGATCAGATTTCGGCGAAATTCGATAGCTGGTTCCTGGCCCTGCTCGCCGCGCTCACTTTCGCGGTGGCGACGCTCGGCATCAATGTCGTGGCGAACTTCGTTTCGCCGGCATTCGACTTCGCGAATGTCTTCCCGCGCCAGATCTCCTTCAAGCGGGGCGGATACATCGCCGCGCTGATCGCGCTCGCGCTCTATCCGTTCGCGCCATGGGAAACGGGTGCGGCGCATTTCGTCAACTTCATCGGTTCCACGATGGGGCCGATCTTCGGGATCATGATGGTCGACTACTATCTCATCCGAAAGAGCCAGCTCAACGTAGAGGCGCTTTACCACGAAGATGGCGAGTTCCGCTTCCAGAAAGGCTGGCACGGCAATGCCTTCATCGCCTTTGCAGTCGGCGCGCTTTTTTCCTCCATCCTGCCGACCTTCACCACCATATTGCCGGCCTGGTGGGGGACCTATGGATGGTTCTTCGGCGTGGCTATCGGTGGCGCCGTGTATTTCATGTTGAGGGCGGGCGCGCGCCACAAACCCGCCTTCGCCTGATTCTCGATCAGGAGGATGCCCGTCGACTCAAGCGAGCATCCTCCTTTCCCGCCCGTTCTCGTTTTTCCCGTAAAAGCTCCCAGTTTCGAATCCGCTGATGACCCTTGCCTCTATAGTATTCCTGTTCGTCGCCGGCTTCCTTTCCGGCGCAGTCAATGCCATTGCCGGCGGCGGCACATTCCTGACGTTCGGAGCCATGACGCTTGGCGGCATACCGCCGATTTCGGCCAATGCCACATCCTCCATCGTGCAGTTTCCGGGTTACGTCACGTCGACGCTCGCCTATTGGGACGAGATATCCAGCCGCTGGCGCAGCGCGCTTGCCCTGGCGGTCGTTTCGGTGATCGGAGCCATCGGCGGATCGCTGCTGCTCCTGTCGCTCGACAATCCGTCTTTCCGCGCCATCGTGCCGTGGCTCCTGGCTGCCGCCACGGCGGTGTTCGCTGCCGGTCCGTGGCTGAAACCGAAAGCATCCGCCGAGCGCCCCGCCAATTCGCTGCCGAGCGTGGCAGCGCAGCTTCCGACCGCTATCTATGGCGGCTTTTTCGGCGCCGGCATGGGCATCATGATGCTGGCGGTGCTCGGCCTCACCACGGGTGGCAGCTATCACCATCTCAACGCGCTCAAGAATCTCCTCTCGATGCTGATCGCGGCGGTGGCGATCGTCATCTTCGTCGGCGGCGGGGTGATCGCCTGGCCTGAGGCGATCGTGATGATTCCCGCTGGCGCTCTTGGAGGCTATGCGGGCGTCTGGATGGCGAGGCGGGTTCCGCAGGCTGTGTTGCGCTGGTGTGTGGTTGCCGTCGGCACGGCGCTCACCGTCTACTATTTCGTGACGGGCTGATCGGCAAGAAGGTCGGGACGGCGCTCCTCCGTCAGCCGCTGCGCCTGCTCATGCCGCCATCTTTCGATCGCCGCATGGTTTCCGGAGGTCAGCACGGCGGGTATTTCCCGGCCTTCGAAGACTTGCGGACGGGTATAGTGCGGGTGCTCGAGAAGCCCGTTCTCGAAGCTCTCATGAGTGCCGGAAAGCGCGTTGCCCATGACGCCGGGCAGAATGCGCACAACGGCGTCGAGCAGGGTCAGCGCGGCGGGCTCTCCGCCCGAAAGGACGTAGTCACCGATCGAAACTTCTTCGAGACCGCGAGCGTCGATCACCCGCTGGTCGACCCCCTCGAACCGACCGCAGACGATAACTGCGCCGCCGGCCGCCGCCAATTCTCGCACCCTTGCCTGCGTCAGCGGCTTTCCGCGTGGGCTCATCAGCAGACGCGGGCGGTTGTCGTCCTTCGAAGCATGATCGATGGCTCTAGCAAGGACATCCGGTTTCAGCACCATCCCGGCACCACCGCCGGCCGGTGTATCATCCACCGTTCGATGCTTGTCCTCGGCGAAGTCCCTGATCTGCACCGTTTCGAGGGACCACTGGCCGCGCTCCAGCGCTTTTCCGGCCAGAGAATGGCCAAGATGACCGGGAAACATTTCGGGATAAAGCGTCAGTATCGTCGCGCGGAAAACCATGGGCCTTAACTGCCCTTGCGGCGGAAGCTCTTTCCCGGACCGCCCTCATCAGGCTCTTCGGTCAAGCCGGCGGCCTGCGGATCGATCAGGATTTTTCCTCCCTCAAGGTCGATTTCCAACACCGCGGCTTCCGAAAAGGGGATGAGGGCCGGGCGACGGCCGGCGCCTTTCAGCTCCAGGAGGTCGCCGGCACCGAAGTCGAAGATGGCGCTGACGGTTCCATAACTCTTGCCGTCGCGATCGACCACTTCCAGTCCTTCGAGATCGGCGTAGTAGAACTCGTCCTCGTCCAACTCCTCGTCGGGCAGGTTGTCGCGTTCTATGAAGAGTTCCAGCCCATTCAAGGCTTCGGCCGCATTCCTGTCATTGATGCCGCGGAAGCGGATGATCACGACGTTCTTGCCTTCGCGGATCTCAAGGATTTCGAAAACCCGGCCGTCTTCGCTGTGGAGATTGCCGTAGTCGCCAAGCGCCATGGGATCGGCTGCATAGGACCGCACGCGCACTTCTCCCCTCAGGCCCTGGGGTGCTCCGATCGTCGCCATCAGAATGGGGTTCTCAAGCTTCGTCATGCGGGTCTTCATCTCGTTGTGTCGCTTCATTTAAGCTCCGCGCGATCAAAAGCAAACAGCAAAACGGGCGGCATGTTGCCATGCCACCCGTCGAAAATGCCGGAACGCTGAAATTATTCCGCTGCGGCTTCGGCTGCTGCGGCCTTGGCGTCTTCCTCGCGCTGAGCACGCTCGGCGGCGCGTTCCTGGGCCTTCTTGCCCGGCTTTGCCTTTTCCGGGTTGCTGCGGACGTCGCGCTGAGCGATGCCGGCTTCCGCGAGGAAGCGCAGAACGCGGTCGGTCGGCTGCGCGCCGTTGTCGAGCCAATGCTTGATGCGATCGGCGTCCAGTTCAACGCGCTTTGCATCTTCCTTGGCCAGCATCGGGTTCCAGGAACCGAGCTTTTCGAGGAAGCGGCCGTCGCGCGGGCTGCGGGCGTCGGCAACGACGACGTGGTAGTACGGACGCTTCTTGGAGCCGCCGCGGGCGAGACGAATTTTAAGGGCCATTTCAATTTACTCCTTGGGTTTTCTCTGGGCCGCCATCAGGCGGTCGTGTTGCCGCCATGCTCGGCGGCGATCGCTTCATGATGCCGGATCACTTCCCTGATGATGAAGTTCAGGAACTTCTCAGCAAAGTCCGGGTCCAGATGAGCTTCCTTCGCCAATTGGCGAAGGCGTTCGATCTGGTATTCCTCGCGCGCCGGGTCGGCCGGCGGCAAATCGTGCTTGGCCTTCAAGAGACCAACTTCCTTGGTGCAGCGAAAACGCTCTGCCAGCATGTGCACGAGCGCCGCATCGATGTTGTCGATCGACTGGCGATAGCTCGAAAGCCGGGCCTTCACCTCGGGGTCAACCATCCAAATCCCTCCTCACTTCTTCTTCGGCAGGCCTGGAAGACCTGGAAAGCCACCGCCGAGACCAGGCAGCGTGCCGCCGCCGAGGCCCGGAAGGCCGCCGCCCGGCAGGCCGGGCATGGAGCCGGGCTTGATGCCCGCCGCTTCCGCCTGCTTCTGCAAAGCTTCGATCTGCTTGGGGTCCAGCTTGGAAAGGTCCGGCATGCCGCCCATCCCGCCCATGCCACCAAGACCCATCTTCGAGGCAAGGCCGCCCATCATCTGCTTCATCATGCCACCCTTGCCCTTGCCGCCCATCATTTTCATCATGTCGGCCATCTGGCGGTGCATTTTCAGAAGCTTGTTGATCTCCGCCGCATCCGTGCCGGAACCGGCGGCGATGCGCTTCTTGCGGGAATGTTTCAGCATGTCCGGATTGGCGCGCTCGGCCTTTGTCATCGAGGAAATGATGGCGATCTGGCGATCGAACATCTTGTCGTTCATGCCGGAGGCAGCAAGCTTGTCCTTCATGCCGGCCATGCCCGGCATCATGCCCATGATTCCGCCCATGCCGCCCAGCGACTTCATCTGGCGCAACTGATCGGCGAGGTCGTTCAGGTCGAACTTGCCCGACTGCATCTTCTTGGCCATCGCCGCGGCCTTTTCCGCGTCGATGTTCTCGGCGGCCCTCTCGACCAACGAAACAATGTCGCCCATGCCGAGAATGCGGTCGGCGATGCGGCGGGGATGGAATTCCTCCATCTCCGTCATCTTTTCGCCGGTACCGATCAGCTTGATCGGCTTGCCGGTGACGGCGCGCATCGAAAGAGCTGCGCCGCCGCGGCCATCGCCGTCCATGCGGGTCAGCACGAGGCCGGTAATGCCGACGCGCTCGTCGAAATTGCGGGCCAGATTGACGGCGTCCTGACCGGTCAGGCTATCGGCAACGAGCAGGATTTCATGCGGATTGGACTTCCGCTTGATCTCCGCCATCTCCGCCATCAACGGCTCGTCGATATGCGTGCGGCCGGCGGTATCGAGGATCACGACGTCGTGGCCGCCGAGCTTTGCAGCCTGTACGGCGCGCGCGGCGATATCGGTCGGCGACTGGCCGGCAATGATCGGCAGCGTGTCGACGCCGGTCTGAACGCCAAGCTGGCGGAGTTGTTCCTGGGCTGCCGGGCGACGCGTATCGAGCGACGCCATCAGCACCTTCTTCTTCTCGCGCTCGGTCAGCCGTTTGGCGATCTTGCCGGTCGTGGTCGTCTTACCCGAGCCTTGCAGACCGACCATCATGATGACGACGGGGGCTGCCGCATGCAGGTCGATGCCGACGCCTTCGGAACCCAGCATCTCGATCAGTTCGTCATGGACGATCTTGACGACCATCTGGCCGGGTTTGATCGACTTCAGGACTTCAGCGCCAACGGCTTTTTCGCGCACCTTGTCGGTGAAGGAGCGGACGACTTCCAGCGCCACGTCGGCCTCGAGCAGGGCACGGCGAACCTCGCGCAGGGCTGCGGAAACATCGGCTTCCGAGAGCGCGCCACGGCCGGTCAGTCCACTGAGGATGGAACCAAGACGGTCCTGGAGGTTTTCGAACATCGTTTCTTCCTTCTTCGCTTCCGGGTTATCGGAAACGTCGGGTGCTTCCGCGACAAAAACAAGACGCAAAGCCAAAAAGCACCCGAGGGCGCGACGCGCTGTCGGGTGTTGACCTCCGGGATCTCTTTATACCTTTGCGGGTCCCGGTCGGCGGCTTCAAGTTCTCGACTTGTCAGCAGATCGCCGGGCTTAAACAGGAAAAAGCAGCCAAAGTCAAGGCTTGCCGAACCGGAGTTCAAGCGTCCCGTCCGAAATAGACCTCGACCGAGCTTATCCTGTCGTCCTCGAAACGGAAGAGCTCCAGATTGCGAAATGCGCCGCCATCGATTTTCTCGGCCCGGTAGCCGACGACCACTTCATCTCCGCTCTCGAATATCCGCTCGATGACGATTTCCCGAAATACAGGAGACTGCGGCCAGCAGCGGTCGAAATAGCTGAGTTTGTCTATACGGTCATCGCGCGGGCTCGAGAAGGTGAAGGTTTCGGTCAGCAACCGATCCGCGAGATCCTTCCGGTTGGCGATGTAATGCTCATAAAGTTTCCTGGCGGTTATTGCGTTGTTCATGTCATCCCTCCTTTATCTGATTGCATTATGCAATCGGTATTGGGCGAGGATGTGGCGACACATCTATGTGATGGATGCGCTATTGAACGGTTTCACCGCAACTCATAAACATTCGGTATGAAGCGTCGCTCATTCTTAAAATGGACAGGCATCGGTGCGCTCGTGGCGATCGCGGGTGGCTTTACCGCGAGAGGCGCCATGGCAGCCAACAAGTATTATTCCGGTCCCATCTCCGATCATTTCGACGGAAAACTCTTCTTCAATCCCAATGGGGAGGAGCCGAGCGGCTTTTTCAACCTGCTGCGCTGGAAGCTCGGCGGCGGCAACATTGCCTGGCCGGAGAGCTTTCCGAGCCCGTTTCCGCAAGCTGTCCCGGAAACGCGAGTGGAGGGCAGCCGTATCGTGGTCACCATGATTGGTCATGCTTCGATGCTGATCCAGGTGGCGGGTCTCAACATCTTGACTGATCCGGTCTGGGACGAGCGGGCAAGCCCCTTCCGCTTCGCCGGCCCGAAGCGCATCAATCCACCCGGCGTCCGCATGGGCGACCTGCCGCCGATCGACGTGGTGATCGTCACACATAATCATTACGACCATCTGGATCTGGAAACTCTCTGGGTATTGCAGGGCCGCGACAAGCCGCACTTCGTCACCCCGTTCGGAAACGACGCGATCATTCGCAGCCGAGTGGCCGATGCGAAGATTACGGTTGTGGATTGGGGTGATGCCATCGAGATGGCGCCCGGAGTGAAACTCCATTGCGAGCCCTGCCATCACTGGTCGGCGCGGGGTCTGGGCGACCGGCGCATGGCGCTCTGGGCCGCTTTCGTCGTCGAAACGCCCGCGGGCAAGATCTATCATATCGGCGATACGGGCTTTCACCAGGGCATCAACTATCGGGCGGCGCGGGAAAAGCATGGGCCTTTCCGGCTCGCCAATCTTCCCTTCGGCGCTTATGAGCCGCGCTGGTTCATGCGCGCGCAGCACCAGAACCCGGAAGAGGCTGTGGAAGGTATGCTCGCCTGCGAGGCAACTTTCGTCGCGGGCCATCACTGGGGCACGTTCAAGCTCACCGACGAGGGTATCGAGGAGCCCGTGGCCGCACTTCAAGCGGCGCTCGATGCGCGTAATATCTCTCGCGAACGGTTCCGCCCCATGCGGCCGGGCGAGGTCTTCGAAGTGCCAGCGGCATTTCCCGCAGCCCCTTCTTCAAGCTGAACGCAGCCCGGAGCCGTGGGCATTGATGATGGCGTCCGCCTCCTTGCCGTAGAGCTCCTCGAAATGGTCGAAGGCCTTTGAATAGTAGCCAATGCCTTGTGTGGCGGAACGCAACGATCGCGCCAGTTCCTCAAGTGCTCCGCCGGGAACAAGCGCCCGGAAGATATCCCATCCTTTTGCGTTTTCGTCTCGATCGAAGCCGAGTACCTGTCCTTTGAGCGATGAGACGAGGGTCACCATGCCGCCCGAGAAGATCGAAGGGATATGGATCTCGACCCGGATCACTGGCTGCATCAGCACAGCCGAGGCCTCGGACAAGGCCTGGCGCACGCCCATCTTCGCGGCAGCGCGGAAGGCGAAGTCGGAACTGTCGACGGAGTGATATTGTCCATCGGTCAAGGTCACGTCGATATCGATGACCTGAAAGCCCAGAGGCCCCTTTTCCATCGCCTCGCGGGCGCCGGCCTCCACGGCCGGTATGTAGTTTCGCGGCACCGTGCCGCCCTTGACGGTCTCCTTGAACGCGAAGCCCTGGCCGCGGTCGTTCGGCCTGACGCTTAGATGAACATCGGCGAACTGGCCCGCGCCGCCGGTCTGCTTGCGATGGCGGTAGTGCACGTTGGACGGCTTTGAAATGGTTTCCCGATAGACGGGGTTGGGCGCGCGCTCGCTCACCTCGACCCGGAAAACCTCCGAAAGCATCTTACGAAGCTCGCGCAGATGCACCGGACCCTGCGCGCAGATCAGCATCGCGCCGGTGCCTTCTTCCTGCATGACCTTGAGGCCGCGATCGGTTTCCGTGAGTTTCGCCAACGTCGCAGACAATTTAGCCTCATCACGCTCGCTGCTTGGAACCAGTATTCGTTCCAACATCGGGGTCGGCGGGGTCGCCCAATCGGGTGGTGCGATTGCTTGGCCGGGCGTCAGGAGCGAGGGAACGGGAATATGGTCGGATTTGACCGCTGCGAAGACGGAGCCGGTTTGGCCGACCAATTTGCCATTGCCGTTTTCCTGGATCGGTCCCAGCCCGGCGCCGCCGAGTGGGCCCCCCTGTTTCAGCCCCTCGACAAGCGAACGGATAAGAACCGTTTTCCCGACATTCGCCCGATGAAACGCGTGGAAGCTCACGGCGGAAAGCTTTTCACCTTCCAGTCCGGAGGCAAGGCGGGCCTGCAAGGCGGCGACCGGCGGCGCTTCGTGGCGGAGCGCTTTCATCAGGCGCATGGCGCCATTGGCATGAGAGGCCGCGCCGAACATGACTGGGATGACCCGATTTTCCTTCAATATACGGGAGGCAAGGGCAAACAGGGTATCGCTTGCGGGCTCGCGGTCCTCGACCAGTTCTTCCAGCAGCCAATCGTCGAATTCGGAGAGCTGCTCCAACATCTCCGCGCGCGCTTCATGTTCGCGCTCGACGGTGTGTTGGGGCAGTTCGATCAGCGCGGAAGGCTGACCTTCCCGGTAACGCCAGGCTCGTTCCGAGATCAGGTCGCAACTTCCGACAACCTTGTCGCCTTCGCGGATCGGCACCTGCCGGAGAACGAGCGGATGGTTCGAATAGGCCTGCAGCGCGGCGATCACGTCACGCAGGCGCCCGCGGGGTTCATCCATCCGGTTGACGAAGAGGATGCACGGAGTGCCCGAAGCTTCGATAGCGCGAAGATAGGGTGCTGCCAGCACGGCATCGTCGGGAGAAGGCGAGACGCAGAGAACGCACGCATCGCTCGCCAGCAGTGCATCCTGCGCGACCGCAAGCGCTTCGTTGGCGCCGGGCGTATCAAGCGCGCACCACGTCTCGCCGATGAATTGGAATTCGAGGAGGTTCAGATTGTAGGGAGAGCTTGATTTTTTAGGAGGGCCTTCCAGCGAGGCCAGTTTCTCAACGAGTGTCGATTTGCCCGTCTGTGACGGTCCCAGTACCGTGAAGCAGCGCATCGGCGATCCTCCCCTAGCCAAAAGCACGCGTCCGAAAGACAAGAATGCTCCTAACCGGCGTAAAGTGCCAGATAGTTGCAATCATTCTTAAATATGAGGCAGGCGATCGCGAGGTCCAGTCTTTGCGGAGGTCGCGGTCGCTTTCCTCCACTCCCACTGGTATTTCCAACGCATTTCCGCCATATAGGGCCGAAACTGCAGACGGAACTGACCCCATGAGCACAACGGTCGAATTCGCGAAGATGAACGGGCTTGGCAACAAGATCCTGGTCGTCGACATGCGCGGCCGCACCGATATGGTGACGCCGGAGGCGGCGATCGCGCTCAATGCCGTCGCGGCCACCCAGTTCGACCAGATCATGGCGATCCATGATCCGAAGGTTGCCGGCACGGATGCCTGGATCGACATCCTGAATTCCGATGGTACGAAGGCTCAGGCCTGCGGCAACGGAACGCGCTGCGTGGTTCAGGCTCTCGCCGCCGAAACTGGCCGCAAGGTCTTCACCTTTCAGACGGTCGCCGGGATCCTCAATGCGGTCGAGCACGAGGATGGAATGATCTCGGTCGACATGGGCAGGCCCGTCTTCGAGTGGAACCGTATTCCGCTCGCCGAAGAGTTCTTCGATACCAGCCGCATCGAGCTGCAGATCGGTCCGATTGACGATCCGGTCCTCCATTCGCCCTCCGCCATGTCGATGGGCAATCCGCATGCGATCTTCTGGGTAACGAGCGATCCCATGGGCTTCGATCTCGAGCGCTTCGGCCCGCTTCTCGAAAACCATCCGATGTTTCCGGAAAAGGCGAATATCACACTCGCCCAGGTCACGTCGGAAGACACGCTGCGCACCCGCACCTGGGAACGCGGTGCGGGGTTGACGCTTGCCTGCGGTTCGGCCGCATGTGCCGCCGCGGTTTCCGCCGCGCGCACGGGCCGCACCGGCCGACGGGTCACGATCGACGTCGCGTCGAGCCCGGTTCGCCAACCGCTTATCATCCAATGGCGGGACGACGATCACGTTGTCATGACCGGCCCGGCCGAGTGGGAATGGTCCGGCAAGCTCGATCCCGAGACGGGTACTTTCACGCGCGATGAAGAGCCGGAGGCTCGGGTCAATTGAGCGGCGTCGAGGTCATCACCTTCGGCTGTCGCCTCAATACCTATGAATCCGAAGTGATGCGGGCCGAGGCGGAAAAGGCCGGCCTCAACAATGCCATTCTGGTCAATACCTGCGCCGTGACCGGCGAGGCGGTGCGTCAGGCGCGCCAGGCAATCCGCCGCGCCCGCCGGGAGAACCCGCACGCGCGCATCATCGTCTCCGGCTGCGCGGCGCAGACGGAAAAGCAAAGCTTTGCCGATATGGCGGAAGTGGATGCCGTGCTCGGAAACGAGGAAAAGCTGAGGAGCGCCTCCTATCGTGGTCTTCCGGATTTCGGCGTCTCGGCGGAAGAGAAGCTTCGTGTCAACGACATCATGAGCGTCAGGGCCACTGCACCGCAGATGGTGAAGCATATCGATGGGCATGTGCGGGCCTTCATCCAGGTGCAGAACGGCTGCGACCATCGTTGCACCTTCTGCATCATTCCCTATGGACGCGGAAATTCCCGCTCGGTTCCGATGGGCGCGGTGGTGAAACAGGCGCGCAGGCTTGTTGAAGGCGGTTATCGCGAGATCGTGCTGACGGGCATCGATGCCACCAGCTATGGCGCTGATCTGCCGGGACAGCCATCATTGGGATATCTTGCCAAGACGCTGCTGAAGCAGTTACCCGATATTCTCAGATTGAGGCTGTCGTCGATCGACAGTATCGAGGCGGACAGGCATTTGTGGGATCTCATCGCCGACGAGCCGCGCTTCATGCCGCATCTTCATCTGTCGCTACAGCATGGAGACGACCTGATCCTGAAGCGAATGAAGCGCCGCCATTCCCGCGCGGAGGCGCTTGCCTTCACCGAACAGGCGCGGCGGTTGCGCCCGGATATCGTCTTCGGCGCGGACATGATCGCCGGTTTTCCAACCGAGACGGAAGAGATGTTCGAGAATGCCGCCACGCTTGCGGAAGAGGCCGGCATCTCCTTCCTGCACGTCTTCCCCTATAGCCCGCGGCCCGGAACGCCGGCGGCGCGGATGCCGCAGGTCGACCGGGTGCTGGTGAAGCAGCGCGCGGCGCGGCTCAGGGCGCGGGGCGAGGCTCTGCATCGGGCCCATCTCGACAGCATGGTCGGAACGCACCAGATGATCCTGGTGGAAAATAATGGTCTTGCGCATACCGAAAACTTCTCGCTGGTGGCAGCACCCGGCCTTCCACCACGCGACTTCAGGCGCGTGGTGATTACCGGCCATAACGGCAAGCATCTGGAAATGCAGGTCGCGCCTGCGCTCGCAGCGTAACCGGAACAGGTTTTTCATGGCATTGAGCTTCATCAAGAAGGTCTTCACGTTCGGCAGGGAAAAGCCGATCGAGGAACAGGCGCAGGAAGGCATAAAGCCGGAGAGCCCGGATACGGTCGAGGCGGAACTCGAGCCGCAGCTGCGCCAGGAAGAATTGCCGGTATCACCGGTCGACCTCGTTTCTCCGACTGAGATGGAAACCGCGGGTGGATCCGCGGACGACGTGGCTCCTGAGGATGCCGGCCTCGCCGATGATGCTGGAGACGAGCCGTCTGCGATCCTTCCGGGGATCGAGAATGCACCTGAGATCGGCATGGTGCCGCTTTCTCTGCTGGAGGCGGAAGCCGAATCTGAGGAGGACATTGGGTCCACCGAAGTACCCCCCTCTGTCCCTCCGGGACATCTCCCCCTCAAGAGGGAAGATCGCCTGGAGGATGAGGAGCCGTATTCGGAAGAGCCTCATTCTCGTGACTTAAACAGCCCAGCTTTTGATACAAAGCGGGACGACCCTGTTCAGCCAGTCTCCCCCCTTGAGGGGGCCGGCAGGACAGAGGGGGGTGTTTCTTCAGAAGGTGAGGCTAGGGAGACACCCGTCCTTCCCAAAGGCTTCTCTACGTCTCGCTCGGAGCCCGCGCAGGCTCCCGCCACACCCGCGCCGAAACTTTCTTGGTTCCAGCGGTTGCGCGCCGGACTTGCGCGTACGTCCTCGCAGCTCACAGGCCAGATCACCGCGCTCTTCACCAAGCGCAAGCTGGACGAGGACACGCTGGAAGAGCTGGAAGATCTGCTTATTCAGGCGGATCTCGGGGTCGAGACGGCAATGCGCGTTACCGGTGCGCTCTCCTCGGAGCGTTATGGCAAGGACGTGACGGGCGAGGACGTCTCGCGCATCATGGCGGCGGAAATCTCGAAGGTGCTTTCGCCGGTCGCCAAGCCGCTGCAACTTGATCTTTCGCACAAGCCTCATGTCATCCTGGTGGTCGGGGTGAACGGAACCGGCAAGACGACGACGATCGGCAAGCTCGCCGCGAAACTGTCGGGCGCCGGCCTCAAGATCACGCTCGCCGCCGGCGATACGTTCCGCGCTGCGGCAATCGAGCAGCTCAAGATCTGGGCGGAACGCACCGGCTCCGATTTCATCGGCACAAAGCTCGGGGCCGATGCCGCGGGGCTTGCCTATGATGCTTACGAGCAGGCCAAGGCGAAGAAATCGGATGTGCTGATCATCGATACCGCCGGTCGTCTCCAGAACCGCACAGAGTTGATGGCGGAACTCGAGAAGATCGTCCGCGTGCTCGGCAAACTCGATCCCGAGGCGCCGCATACGGTGCTGCAGACCCTCGATGCCACGACCGGTCAGAACGCGCTGAGCCAGGTCGAGATATTCCGCAACGTCGCCGGCGTCAGCGGTCTCATCATGACCAAGCTCGATGGCACCGCTCGCGGTGGCATCCTCGTGGCGATTGCGGCGAAGCACAAGCTGCCGGTCTATTTCATCGGGGTCGGCGAAGGCGTCGACGATCTGGAGCCGTTCGAGGCCGACGATTTTGCCAAGGCGATTGCGGGTTTGACGCATTGATGCCACAGAATGGCTGTTGGGCTTTGCTCACATGAAGCCGGAGAATTTGGGAACCATGCAGACGATGGAAAGCGACGTCACGCCGACCAGGGAAGAAAAGCAGCATCCGGGCCTGAAGATGGCCCTGGAACTCGGGCCTCTGCTCGTCTTCTTCTTCGCAAACCTGCGCGGCGAATGGTTGTTGGAGAAAGTTCCGGCACTTTCGGCGATCGGCGGACCGCTGCTCATCGCAACGGCGCTCTTCATGGTGGCGACGATCATTTCTCTCGTCATCTCGAAGGTCGTCTTCCGGCACCTGCCGGTGATGCCCTTCGTTTCCGGCGTCGTCGTGTTGGTTTTCGGTTCGCTGTCGATCTGGCTGCAGGACGAAACCTTCATCAAGATGAAGCCCACCATCGTCAATTCGCTGTTCGGCGTGGTGCTGCTTGGCGGCCTCTTCTTCGGAAAGTCGCTGCTCGGCTATGTGTTCAACGCCGCTTTTCAGCTCGATGAGGAGGGCTGGAAAAAGCTCACCTTCCGCTGGGGCCTCTTCTTCCTGTTCCTTGCAGTGCTCAACGAAGTGATCTGGCGGAATTTCTCCGATGACTTCTGGGTCAGCTTCAAGGTTTGGGGAACCATGCCGATCACCGTCGCTTTCACGCTGGCGCAGATGCCGCTCATCATGCGCCACACAGTGAGCGATCCGGCCGCGGAGGCCGAAAAGTGACGATCGACGGCTTGGCCGAGAGCGGTTCTTCATCTCGGCGTTGGCTCATCGCGGCGCTCGTTCTGCTTGTCCTTCAGGTCGTCGTTCTCTACGCGATGGGGCGTCTTCCGATCTGCGAGTGCGGCTATGTGAAGCTCTGGGAAGGCGAGGTGAATTCCAGCGGCAATTCCCAGCATCTCTCCGACTGGTATACGCCCTCGCACATCATTCATGGCTTTCTGTTCTACGGCCTCGGCTTTCTCTTGCTTCGGAGCGCGCCGCTCACGGCCCGGTTATCGCTGGCAGTATTGATCGAGGCGGCCTGGGAGATCGCTGAGAACACGCCCATGGTGATCGACCGCTACCGTACCGCCACCATGGCGCTGGGCTATGCCGGCGACAGCATCCTGAACTCCGCCATGGATACAATCTTCATGGTTCTCGGCTTTCTTGCGGCTGCGCGTCTGCCGGTGTGGGTGACGGTTCTGATCGCGGTCGGTTTCGAGCTCATGACCGGATGGATCATCCGGGACAATCTCACCCTCAACGTTCTGATGCTGATCTGGCCGGTCGATGCCATCCGGGCGTGGCAGGGCGCTCTGTAATCAGCTTCCGGCCGCGGCCTTCTGGATCGCCGGCAGCAGCTCCTGGGTGAGACTGCGTTCGTCGAAGGGACCTACTTTCTTGTAGAGAATGGTTCCGTCCGGACCGACGAGATAGCTCTCCGGAATACCGTAGACGCCCCAATCGATGGCCGCCTTGCCGTTCGGGTCGACGCCGATCGCGGCATACGGATTTCCCAGTTCGCCGAGAAAGCGCAAGGCGTTGTCGTTGCGGTCCTTGTAGTTGATGCCGACGACCGTCAACCGATCGTCCTTTGCGAGTTCCTTGAGGATCGGGTGCTCCTGCCTGCAGGGCACGCACCATGAGGCGAAGACGTTGACGAGGGTCAGTTTGCCCTTGATCGCAGCATCGGTAAGCGCCGCGGTTCCCGAGCCTTCCAGAGGAGGCAGGGCAAGCGGCGGCGCGATCTTGCCGATCAGCGCCGAAGGGATGGCAGAGACATCGCGACCGTTGACATCCTGATCGTATAGCATCTTTCCGGCGACGGCGACGAAGCCCGCAAACACCGCGAGCGGAATGATCGCCAGCGCAAAGCGGGCGTAGCTCTTGCGGGCAGGCGCGCCGGTCTCGATACTCATCTTGCCTCTCCCGCGGGATGGGTAGCGGAGCGCCTGCGGATGCCGGATGTCTCCAGTTCCGCGAGTTCCCGTCTGCGTGCGCGGCCGTCGAGCATCACCCAGCCGATCAGAGAGAGGATGACGAGCGCGGTGAGACCATAGGACATCGCGATATAAAAAGTATGGCTCATCGGGTCACTCCTCCTTTCCCGCCATGCGCGCGGCCATGCGGCGCTGCGCGGTCACACGGCGGCGCCAGATTTCATTGCGCATCGCCGCTACATGCAAGGTGAAGAAGAGCAAGGTGAATGCCACCGCCATGACCAGGAGGGGCCACAGAAACTCCGCATCGATCGTCGGGCCGTCCAATCGGACAACGCTCGCCGGCTGGTGCAGCGTGTTCCACCAGTCGACCGAGAACTTGATGATCGGAATGTTGACGAAACCGACCAAGATGAGCACGGCGCTGACACGGGCGGCGCGCGAGGGATCATCCAGCGCGCGATTGAGCGCGATCAGTCCGAGATACATCAGGAAGAGAACGAAGACGGACGTGAGGCGGGCATCCCAGACCCACCAGGTGCCCCACATCGGCTTGCCCCAGAGAGAACCCGTGACCAGCGCGATCAGCGTGAAGGCTGCCCCGAGCGGCGCTGCCGCCTTGTGGCTCACATCCGCCAGGGGATGGCGCCATACCAGCGTTCCGATCGCCGAGATCGCCATGACCGTGTAGCACATCATCGACAGCCAGGCGGCAGGCACGTGCACATACATGATCCGGACGGTGTCGCCCTGCTGATAGTCGCCTTCTGTCGTGAAGCTCAGGTAAAGACCGATTACGAAGAGCAATGCAGTGATGCCTGCCATCCAGGGCAGGATGCGCGCCGTCAGCGCGAGGAACCGCGTCGGGTTGGCGAGATCGCTGAATTTCGTGATCGCAAAGCTTTCGGTCATAGGGTCTTTCTGAAACACGATGAGCGCCGGGCGCATTGATCCTAGTCAATCACCGGCATTCTTCAACGCCAGTGCTGCGCCAACCGGCCCCAGTACCGCAAAAAACATCGTGAGCGCCACCAATATCAGGAAAGGCGGCATAAACGGGGCGGGCTCCTCCACCGCCGCATAGGACGCACTGACGCCGAAGATCAGCACGGGGATGGCGAGCGGCAGGACGAGGATCGAGACGAGCAGCCCGCCGCGCGGCAGCGCCACCGCAACGGCGGCGCCGACTGCGCCGATGAAGGTGATCGCAGGCGTACCGGCGAGCAGGGTCAGCATCACCGCGCCGATCGCCACTTCGTTCATGTTCATGAAAAGGCCGAGCAGAGGCGAGGCTATGACGAGAGGCAGGCCGGTCGCGATCCAGTGCGCCAGGCATTTGACGAGTACCGTCAGCGCCAGCGGATGCTCCTGCATGAGCATCAGGTCGAGCGAGCCATCCTCGCGGTCGGTCTGGAACAGCCGGTCCAGCCCGAGAAGGGCCGAAAGCAGTGCACCGATCCAGAGGATCGCCGGACCGATGCGGGAAAGCAGGTTGAGATCCGGGCCGACGCCGAATGGAATGACGGCCACGACGGTCAGAAAGAACAATACGCCGATCAGCGCGCCGCCGCCGGCACGTACCGAAAGTTTAAGGTCGCGGAGGAGGAGGTCGATCATCACCACACACCCTCGCCGACACCGGCAAATCCCGTCATCCGGAGTTCCCGCGCATTCGTCAGCCCGAGAGGTTGATGAGTCGCGGCGATGACGATGCCTCCGTGCGCGAGGTGATTTCCGATCAGTCCGGTGATGATCACCTCCGCGCCCGAATCAAGCGCTGCGGTGGGTTCATCGAGCAGCCAGACGGGGCGATAAGCCACCAACAGCTTTGCGAAGGCCATACGCCGTTGCTGTCCGGCGGAAAGGTATCCGAAAGGCAGATGGATGATTTCCTGAAGGCCCACCGCCTCGGCCGCGTCCGAAACCGAAATGCCGGCTCCACCTGGGAAATCGCCGAAAAAGCTCTTCCAGAAAGAGAGGTTCTCGGCGACCGTGAGCTCGACCTTCATGGCGTTGCGATGGCCGAGATAGTGGCAGGCCTCGCAGGCGCGTGCTCCTGCCTCGGCGTCTTGCGAAAACCAGGAGATGTTTCCTTTCTCCGGCCGAAGCAAACCCGCGAGAACCCGCAGCAGCGTGGATTTTCCCGTGCCGTTGCGGCCGGTCAGGACGAGTGCTTCACCGGACGCCAGGACGAAGGAGATGTCGGCGAAAAGCAGGTCTTCGCCGCGTTTTGCCGCGATATTTTCGGCTGTCAGCCGCATGCTTCTCGCCTTCGTTCGAAATTTGATTGCCGGATGTGAAAAATCTTCAAAATGGTGTCTGGAACCCTTCTTAGAAATTATCTATAAGCACTGCAACCACGCCAGCGGCCGGCGTGATTTCCATCTTGCGCCGAACCTGAAGACATCAAAAATCTTCTCGTGCGGACAGCGGAAATGGTCGCACCCGCATCCTGATGTGCATGAAGTGCATAGGCGTCCGCACGCGCGTGTTGGCTCTTAGTATCAGCGGGGTTATTTTCCGTGTCCAAATCTCTCGACAGCTTCAATTGTCGCTCCGTACTTACCGTCGGTGGTAAGGACTATGTCTATTACAGCCTCCCCAAGGCCGAGGCGAACGGGCTCAAGGGCGTTTCCAAGCTTCCCTTCTCCATGAAGGTACTGCTCGAAAACCTTCTTCGCTTCGAAGATGGTCGTTCCGTCACCAAGGACCAGATTCTTGCCGTGGCGGAATGGCTGAACAACAAGGGCAAGGTCGAAAGCGAAATCGCCTATCGCCCGGCCCGCGTGCTGATGCAGGACTTCACCGGCGTTCCGGCCGTGGTGGACCTTGCGGCGATGCGCGACGGCATCAAGGCGCTCGGCGGCGATCCGGAAAAGATCAATCCGCTGGTTCCGGTCGATCTCGTTATCGACCACTCGGTCATCGTCGACGAATTCGGTACGCCGCAGGCCTTTGCCCGCAATGTCGAGCTGGAATACCAGCGCAACGGCGAGCGCTACCGCTTCCTGAAATGGGGTCAGCAGGCCTTCAAGAACTTCCGCGTCGTTCCTCCCGGCACGGGCATCTGTCACCAGGTCAATCTCGAATATCTCGGCCAGACGGTCTGGACGAATGAGGAAGACGGCGAAACCGTCGCCTATCCCGACACCTGCGTCGGCACCGATTCGCACACCACGATGATCAACGGCCTCGGCGTGCTGGGCTGGGGTGTCGGCGGCATCGAAGCGGAAGCCTCCATGCTCGGCCAGCCCGTTTCCATGCTCCTGCCGGAAGTCGTCGGCTTCAAGCTCACCGGCAAGCTGAAGGAAGGCGTCACCGCGACCGACCTCGTGCTGACCGTCGTGCAGATGCTGCGCAAGAAGGGCGTCGTATCCAAGTTCGTCGAATTCTTCGGCCCGGGCATGGATAACATGCCGCTCGCCGACCGCGCGACGATCGGCAACATGGGTCCTGAATACGGCGCGACCTGCGGCTTCTTCCCGGTTGACGGCGAAACTATCAACTACCTCAACATGTCCGGCCGCACCAAGGAGCGCATCGCGCTTGTTGAAGCCTATTCCAAGGCACAGGGCATGTGGCGCGAAGGCGACGGTTCCGATCTCGTCTTCACCGACACGCTGGAACTCGACCTCGGAGACGTCGTGCCGTCGATGGCGGGCCCGAAGCGCCCGGAAGGACGCATCGCGCTGGAAAACATCGCGTCCGGTTTCGCCGGCTCGATGGAGAGCGATTACAAGAAGCCCGGCCAGCTCGATAACCGTTATGCCGTCGAAGGCGAAGGCTTCGATCTCGGCCATGGCGACGTTGCGATCGCCGCCATCACCTCCTGCACCAATACGTCCAACCCATCGGTTCTGATTGCCGCCGGGCTGCTTGCACGCAACGCCGTTGCCAAGGGCTTGAAGACCAAGCCGTGGGTGAAGACCTCTCTGGCGCCGGGATCTCAGGTCGTCGGCGAATATCTTGCCAAGTCGGGTCTTCAGGCCGATTTGGACAAGCTCGGCTTCAACCTCGTCGGCTTCGGCTGCACGACCTGCATCGGCAATTCCGGCCCGCTGCCGGCGCCGATCTCGAAGACGATCAACGACAAGGGCCTGATCGTTGCCGGCGTGCTCTCGGGCAACCGCAACTTCGAAGGTCGCATCTCGCCGGACGTCCAGGCCAACTATCTCGCCTCGCCGCCGCTCGTCGTCGCCTATGCGCTCGCCGGCTCGGTCCAGAAGGACCTGACCAAGGAGCCGATCGGTGAGGACCAGAACGGCAATCCGGTCTACCTCAAGGATATCTGGCCGACCTCGCACGAAGTGCAGGAATTCATCCAGAAATACGTCACCCGCGAGCTCTACGAGAGCAAGTATGCGGACGTCTTCAAGGGTGACCAGCACTGGCAGGCGGTCAATGCTCCGACAGGACAGACCTATGCCTGGGACGACACGTCGACCTACGTGCAGAATCCGCCCTACTTCGTCGGCATGGGCAAGAAGGGCTCGGGCCTGAAGGATATCAAGGGCGCACGCGTTCTCGGCCTCTTCGGCGATAAGATCACTACCGACCACATTTCTCCGGCCGGTTCGATCAAGGCGGCTTCTCCGGCCGGCGCTTATCTCACGGAAAACGGCGTCGGAGTTGCCGACTTCAACCAGTACGGTACGCGGCGCGGCAACCATGAAGTGATGATGCGCGGCACCTTCGCCAATATCCGCATCCGCAACTTCATGCTTGGCCCGAACGGCAAGGAAGGTGGCTACACCATCCACTATCCGTCGAAGGAAGAGATGTCGATTTACGATGCCGCGATGAAATACAAGGAAGAGGGCGTTCCGCTCGTCATCTTCGCCGGTGTCGAATACGGCAACGGTTCGTCGCGCGACTGGGCTGCCAAGGGCACCAATCTGCTCGGCGTCAAGGCCGTCATCGCCCAGTCCTTTGAGCGCATCCATCGTTCGAACCTGGTCGGCATGGGTGTCGTGCCTTTCGTCTTCGAAGAGGGCACGACCTGGGCTTCGCTTGATCTCAAGGGCGATGAAGTGGTCACCATCGAAGGCCTGGAAGGCGACATCAAGCCGCGTGAGTGGAAGACGGCCAAGATCACCTATGGCGACGGCAAGGTGAAGGAAATCAACATCCTTTGCCGCATCGATACGCTCGATGAAGTCATCTACATGAACAATGGCGGCATTCTGCAGACCGTTCTTCGCGATCTGGCTGCGTAAGCTTCATGATCCGCATCCGCCGGAGCGTACCTCCGGCGGATGCTTTTCCCTCCGTTTTCCGGCGTCCGCTCATAGCGGCGTCCCGCCTCGATGAGGCCTGAGCTTGTCCCTCGTCATTTTTATCGGAATGGCCGTCACGGTTTTCCTGACGTCGTTTCTGTCAGGCATTTTCGGCATGGCAGGCGGGCTCATCCTGCTCTGGGTCCTGCTCTTCCTTTATCCGGTCGGCACGTCCATCGCGATCCATGGCGTCATCCAGATGACCTCCAACGGATCGCGGGCGTGGTTTTCCCGCGCCTATATCGACTGGAAGATCCTCGGTATATTGTGCGTCGGCGTGTTCGTGTCCGGTTCGGTTCTGTTTCTGATCGATTATACGCCAGACCTGACGGTCGTTCTGATCGGGGTCGGGCTGATGCCGATCCTGGTATGGTTGCCGTTCAAGCGGCTGCAGCTCGATGCTTCCCGTCCTTCCCATGCCTTTGTCGCCGGTCTCATGTCCGGCGCCCTGACCATCAGTGTCGGCGTGGCCGGGCCAACCGTCGATATTTTCTTCATTCGTACCGAGATGGATCGCCGCAAGGTCATCGCCACCAAGGCCTCGATCCAGACACTCTCCCATATGGCGAAGATCGCGTTCTACTGGGACGCGGCATCTAGACTGCCGGCTGTCGACCTGATGTCGGTGCTGGTCGCTGCGCCGATCGCCATTATCGGGGCGCTGGCGGGTAACGGAATCCTGCAGAGGATCACCGATGCGAACTTCCGCTCCTGGACACGCTGGGTCGTGACCGGAATCGGCGCCGTTTATTTCGCCCAGGGCATCGTGAAACTGCTCTGACTATCCCTTGTGTGTATTCATCAATGCGCGTGAAAGCTGAATGTCCGTTGGTGCCAGGGAATATCTTTGCCTCACCCCATCGTGACTTCCTCTTTATGTATCGGGACGGTTACCTTGCATCATCCAGCTTGTTAGGTTCTTGGTTACGATATCACATCGTCGCCAATACAAAGTCCTTCGAAGAGGTCTGCACTTCATGACGTCCCAGTTCCGCAAAGCGATCTTCCTCGCGGCCCTGCTGTTTTCGGGTACCGCGGTCGCGGAGGATACGAAACCGCCGAAGGGAGTCGTCGAATTGTTTACCTCTCAGGGCTGTTCGTCCTGCCCGCCGGCAGATACGGCCCTGCGCGACCTGGCCTTCCAGGGCGATGTCGTGGCGCTTTCCTACCATGTCGATTATTGGAACTATCTGGGTTGGACCGATACGCTGAGTTCGCGTGAAAATACTGAGCGGCAATACGGCTATGCCAGGACGCTTGGGCGAAGCGGCGTATACACGCCCCAGGCGGTGATCAATGGTCGGGACCATGTGAAGGGAACGGACCTGGCCGCCATCAACGGCAAGATCGATCTCCTGAAAGCCAGCGGCAAAGGCCTGAGCGTACCGGTCGAGGCATCATTGCGCGGCAAGGAGATCGAGATCGAAATCGGTGAGGGCAAAGGCGAGGCGGAGGTGGTCGTCGCCTATTTCACCAGGCACGAGCAGGTGGAAGTCCTCAAGGGCGAAAACAGCGGCAAGCGCATGGATTACTGGCATAGCGTCTACGACGTCCAGTCGGTCGGCATGTGGAACGGCAAAAGCATGAAGATCACCCTGCCGGGCAAGCTGATGGGCAAATCCAAGAAGGACGGCTGCGCCGTATTGCTGCAAGCCTCAGGCCCCGGCGGAGAACCGGCGGCTATCCTCGGCGCCACCATTCTGATGGTCGGGCGCAAGAAGTATTGAGTTTTTTGTCGGCGGCCCGGTCCGGGACACTGGGGGGCTGGGGGTAAGGGTCAATGTACCGGACCGGACCAAATTGGCGCAGAATCCACGCCAATCGACGCAGTCAATCTCGCTTTTGAATCGGGCGCTGTTTTGTCCGAAATGGGGCAAGAATAAAAACACCATCTCTGAACCAAAGCGGCACATGCAAAGGTTCCGGGGAGCAGGGTTGCATTTTCAATCCTCTCGGGCACACTGTCATCTCTCTGACATCTGATGACTTGGGAGCCTTGATGACAGATCAGCCGGATTTGCCGGGGAGCCAGAGTCCCCGTGACACAGCCGTCGTCGTCGATCTCAGCGAATATCGGCAGAGCCGCGACCCCGCCCCGGTCACCTTCCACCGGCGGGAGCTGGACGCAATCCTGAAAATCTACGGACGCATGGTCGGCGAGGGCGAATGGAAAGACTACGCCATCGACCATCTGAAGGACCGCGCGGTCTTCTCGATCTTCAAGCGATCGGGTGAAGTGCCGCTCTATCGGATAGAGAAGAATCCGAAATTCGCCAACAGGCAGGGCGCTTTTAGCGTCCTCAACACCCATGGAATGGTCCTCAAGCGAGGCCATGAGCTGCCGCAAGTTCTGAAGGTCTTCGACAAGGCTCTGAAACTCATCGATTGAACAACAAAAAAGGCGGCTCGAAAGCCGCCTTCTTCGTATTCATGTCCTATGCCGTTATTCTTCGCGATTGCCGAGGAACTGCAGCAGGAACGTGAACAGGTTGATGAAGTCGAGGTAGAGCGTCAGCGCGCCCATGATGGCCTTGCGGCCCATTACCGCGACGTCGTCGGCGTCGTAGTACATTTCCTTGATCTTCTGCGTGTCATAGGCTGTGAGACCGGCAAAGATCAGCACGCCGATTGCGGAGATGGCAAAGCCCATCGCCGAGGACTGCAGGAAGATATTCACCAGCGAAGCGATGATCAGGCCGAACAGGCCCATGATCAGGAACGAGCCCATGCCGGACAAGTCCTTCTTCGTCGTGTAACCGTAGAGCGACAGGGCGCCGAACGAGGCGGCCGTGACGAAGAAGGTCTGCACGATGCTTTGGCCGGTGAAGACCAGGAAGATCGACGACAGCGAGAGGCCCATCAGCGCGGCATAGACCCAGAAGGTCGTTTGCGCGGCCGCGACGCTCATCGAGTTGATGCGGAAGCTGAGGAAGAAGACCATCGCCAGCGGAGCCAGCATGACAACCCATTTCAGCGGGCTGGTATAGAGGAGCTGGCCGAAAGCCGTAAGCTGGCCATCGGCAACCGCCATCTGCCATGTCAGGAAGGCCGCCACGCCGGTGATCGCCAGCCCCGCTGCCATCAGGTTATAAACCTTCAG
This sequence comes from Rhizobium moroccans, assembly GCF_057559155.1. Classification (NCBI taxonomy): domain Bacteria; kingdom Pseudomonadati; phylum Pseudomonadota; class Alphaproteobacteria; order Hyphomicrobiales; family Rhizobiaceae; genus Rhizobium; species Rhizobium moroccans. Next base: position 215,529 of record NZ_JBHFJG010000001.1, read on the forward strand.
CATATAGGCGCGGAGGCCCTCGTCGATCATCGCACCCGTCTGGACGCCGGTTCGCGCCATTCGGTTTTGATAGTTATTGAAGTCAGCCATTGTTTCCTCTTCAAGCTCCGGAATTGTTCACGGTGTCGGGCCCCCTTCGTTGACCCAGGCGCCGCTGCGGAGCTCCAGCAAGCCTGTCGTCAAATATGATGCGAGACCGCGTTTCATACAAGGGGTGAAGGCCGCGAAACCGCAGGCCATAGCGTGAATTAAGCAACCTATGAGGCATTCTGACAGGATTTTGATCCGAGAGTTAATGCAATTTGCAACTCTTGGGAGAGCTAAAGCTCCCGCAGGACCGGAGCGGCCTTCTGCCCGAGGATTCGCCAGGTTCCGATGAGGCCGATGCCGACGGTCAGCACCAGCGAAACGGCGAGCGTCAGCACCGCCACATCCGGCAGGAAGGCCGATGGCAGGTTCATGATGCGGTTCACCACGAACCAGGCCGAAACGCTGCCGGCGAACAGTCCGAAGACCGCCGTCGCAGTCCCAAGTAGCATGTATTCGTAGCTGAAGGCGCGCATCAGCATGCTCCGGGTTCCGCCGAGCGTCTTCAGCACCACTGCATCGTGGGTGCGGGCGCGGTTGCCGGCGGCGAGCGCGCCCGCAAGAACCAGCACCGAAGCGATGAGCGCCACCGCCGCCGCGGCGCGAATGGCGGTAGCGAGCTGGCTGACAAGCTGATCGACGATATCGATGGCATCCTTGACGCGGACGCTGGTGATGGTCGGATAGGCATTGGTAACGGCGCGCAAGATCGCAGCTTCCTGCTGGGCGGTAGCCGACGGGTCGCTCAATGTCGCGAGCCAGGCATGCGGCGCGCCGCGGAACGTGTTGGGAGAGAAGACCATCACGAAATTGATCGACAGCGATTCCCACTCGACTTGCCGGAAGTTGGCGATCCGCGCGGTGATGTTGCGGCCGAGCACGTTGACGGTGACCGTATCGCCGAGCTTGAGGCCGAGTTCGGCGGCTTCCTCCGCCGAGAAGGAAACGAGCGGCTCGCCGGAATAGTCCGCCGGCCACCATTCACCCTGCGTAAGGCTCGAGTTGGCGGGCAGCTTTTCCTCATATGTGATGCCGCGGTCGCCGCGCAGCACCCAGCGACCGGCCGCCGGCACATTCATGGTCGTCACGTCGTCACCGTTGAAGGCGAGGATGCGTCCGCGCAGCATCGGCACCTGGGTCACTTCGCCCTCGGGAGATTGCTGTTCCAGGATGTTCAGGAAACCCTCTCGCTCCGCGTTCTGGATGTCGACGAAGAAGAAATTCGGCGCGCGTTCCGTCATATTGCCGGTGAGTTCGCGGCGCAGATTGCCGTCGATCAGCGCCAGCGTCACCAGGAGAGCAAGGCCGAGGCCAAGCGACAGCACCACCGAAGGCGTCAGGGCGCCGGGACGGTGAATATTGCCGATCGCGAGCCTGAGTGCCGGTGAGTTGACCCTTGGACTGCGGCGGGCGAGCGCTGCTACCCCCGCCGCTACCAGGCGCAGCAGAACGAAGGCTCCGGCGACCGCGGCGAGGAAGACCGCGGCGACGAAGCGTTCCTCCGCCGCGGCTATCGCAAGCCCAGCGAGCAGCGCCAGCGCCGCACCGGCCGCCAGCACGTAGGGCCATGAGGGCCATCGGGCGGCATCGAAGCTCTGCTCCCTGAAAAGCGCCGTCGCCGGCACTTCGCGCGCGTGGCCGAGCGGCAGGATAGTGAAGGCGAACGTGATGAGCAGACCGAAGAGAGCCGCAAGCCCGAGCGCGGAGGGATAGAATACCACCTCCCGCGGCACCGGCAGCACGCCTTCCAGGAAGCGCAGTGCAATGAAGGGGGAGGCCGCGCCGATCGCCAGCCCGATGACGATCCCTATCAATGCCAGCAGCAGGATCTGGGTGAGATAGATCAGCGTCACGACGAAGGCTGGAGCACCAAGACATTTGAAGGTGGCGATCGTGGTGCGTTTGGCATCGAGGAAGGCGCGTACGGCATTCGCCACGCCGACCCCGCCGACGATCAGCGCGGTGAGGCCAACCAGCGTCAGGAATTGCGAAAACCGGTCGACGTTCTCCGCAAGCGACGGCGCGGCGCGATCACTGAGCCGGATCGACCAGCCGGCGCTCGGAAATTCCCGGTTGGCGCGGTCCTGGATGGTGCCGCGGATCGCGGGATCGTCGAGCCGCACCTTGTAGGCGTGTTCGACAAGACTTCCGGTCTGGATGAGGCCAGAGGCGACCAGAGCGGCGCGGCTGACGAGCAGGCGTGGCGCGAATCCGAAGCCGTCGGAAAGCGCGTCCGGCTCGGCCACGATTGTCCCGGCTATCCGCAGGCGGGCGTTGCCGAGCAGCAATTCGTCGCCCACCGAAAGCCCTAGCCGCTCGAGGAGCAGCGGTGCGGCAAGCGCGCTGAAGTCTCCGCCATTCTCAGCCAGCAAGGTTGATAGCGGGGCTCCCGGGCTTGCGGTGAAGGTGCCGTAGAGCGGATAGGCGTCGTCCACCGCCTTCACTTCGACCAGTGCCTGTTCCGAACCGTCCGGCTTGCGGGCCATGGAACGGAGGTTAGTGGAGAGCGAAACGGTGCCGAGGCCGTCGAGGAAAGCGCGTTCTTCCGTTGTCGCCTCGCGATTGTTGAGTTCGAAGCGGATGTCGCCGGCTAGGATTTCCTGCCCCTGGGAGGCGATCGCGCCGGTGATGGCGCGCGAAACGGAATTCACCGCGGCGATCGCGCCGGTGCCGAGCGCGATGCAGGCGAGGAAGATATAGAAGCCGGCGAGGCCGCCACGCATCTCGCGCCATGCAAGCCGGAAGGCGATCGCGAGACGGGGAAAGGCCGATCTCATGCCGAAACTGCCTGTACGGGCGCGACCTCGGCCGTATCTCCGACGATCTGGCCGGAACGGACGCGGATCTGCCGCGAGCAGCGGGCGGCAAGCGAATTGTCGTGGGTGACGAGCAGCATGGTCATGCCGCGTTCGGCCTGCTTGGCAAACAGTAGATCGGCGATCTGCCGGCCCGTTTCCGTATCGAGATTACCGGTCGGTTCATCGGCGATCAGGACGGCGGGCGAGGGTGCGAGCGCACGGGCGATTGCGACACGCTGTTGCTCGCCGCCGGAAAGCTGGCCGGGATAATGGCCGAGCCTTTCTCCGAGGCCCACCGCGGTCAACTCGCGGCGAGCTATATCGAAGGGGTCTTTCACATTGGCGAGTTCGAGCGGTACGGCGACATTCTCGAGCGCCGTCATGTTGGCGATCAGGTGGAAGGATTGGAAGACGATGCCGATGTTGCGGCCGCGGAAATCGGCGAGCGCGTCCTCCGACAGGCTGTGGAGCGCCGTGTCCTTGATGAAGATCTCTCCGCTATCGAGCCGTTCCAATCCGGCAAGCACCATCAATAGGGTGGATTTTCCAGAGCCGGACGGCCCGACGATACCGACGGCCTCTCCGGAGCGGATGGAAAGATCGATCCCCTTCAGGACATGCACGGATGCAGCCGCGCTGCCGAGCGTCAGATCGGCTTTCTTCAGCTCGATGATGGTTTTTGTCAAAGTCGGCTTCCTATATTGAGCTCAAACCAGGATCGTGAAATCGAATGCCGCAGCGCGGTAGCGCCCAATTTAAGGAACGGACCATGAGTTTTAAAGCAAGTCTCCTTCACTTCATCGTCATGTCCGTTCTTGTGCTTACCCCGCTGTCGGCCGCGGCGCAGGACCGTCCGACCCAGCTCGTCGGCCTGGGGGATAGCCTGATGGCGGGCTATCAGCTCGCCCCCGGCGAATCCTATACAGCGCAGCTCGAAGCGGCGCTGAAGGCGAAAGGCCATGACCTGGTAGTCACTAATGCAGGTGTTTCCGGCGATACGACTGCGGGTGGGCTCTCCCGCGTCGATTGGTCGGTGCCGGATGGAACGGACGGGGTCATCCTCGAACTCGGCGCCAATGATGCCCTGCGCGGCATCTCGCCGGAGGAGACAGAAAAGAACTTGGATGCGATCCTGACGAGGCTCAAGGAGCGCGGCATTGCGGTGCTGCTTGCCGGCATGCTGGCGCCGCCGAACATGGGCGGCGATTATGCTGAAAGGTTCAATCCCATCTACCAGCGGCTCGCGGAAAAACATGGCGTTCCGCTCTATCCGTTCTTCCTTGATGGCGTGACCACGGTCGAGGGCATGCAGCTAGAGGACGGCATGCATCCGAACGCAAAGGGTGTGACGGCAATGGTGGAGAAGTCGCTGCCCGCCGTGGAAAGCTTCCTGGGGGACATCAGCGGTGGGGGAAATTAGCGCTTGCGTGGAACCCCGTTGCGTGATTCGCTGTTGATATCTGCAAGAGATTCGAGGAGGTCCCCATGCCGAGACTTTTCACCGCCCTCGAAATTCCGCGCAATCTGGCCCTCAGCCTCTCCCTATTGCGCGGTGGTCTACCTGGAGCCCGGTGGATCGACGTGGAGAACTATCACATAACACTTCGCTTCATCGGAGACGTCGACGGGCGCACCGCCGACGAGATCGTCGACCGGCTGGACCGGATCGATCGACCCGAATTCCCGTTGACGCTTACCGGTATAGGTTCGTTCGGCTCCAAGAAGCCGCATTCCGTCTGGGCGGGTGTCGCTCCATCGGTGGAAATCCATGCCTTACAAGCGGAAATCGAACGAATGTGCCAAAGGATCGGCCTACCGCCCGATCCGCGCAAGTTCACCCCGCATGTGACGCTGGCGCGCTTGAAAAACTGCCGCCTCGACGATGTGGTTCACTATCTTTCAGGGCGCGGCAATTTCCAGACCGCGCCCTTTACCGTTCCGCGTTTCGTACTGATGTCCTCGAAGGAGTCGGTGGGAGGCGGACCATACCTCACGGAAGAGGTATTCCCGCTGCGGGAAGTCGGCTTCGGTTCCTCCAGCTCGATCGCGGAGCTGGTTCCCGCCAAGGGGTTTTATTAAGTAGACGTCGATCTGGAGGCCATGCGAATGGCACGTGAAAAGCTCGATATCGAAGCAATCGCAGGCGAACTCGAAACCCTCGATGGATGGGAATTGCGTTCCGAGGGCGATGCGATCTCCAGGAGCTTCAAGTTCCGCAATTTTTCCGAGGCATTCGGCTTCATGGCCGAATGCGCGCTTGCGGCAGAAAAGCTCAATCACCATCCGGAATGGTTCAATGTCTATTCCCGGGTGGATGTCACGCTCAGCACTCATGATGCCAAGGGGCTGACGGAACTGGATTTCAAGCTTGCCCGGCTCATGGACAAGCTCGCTGCCCGTCGCGATTGAACTCGCTCTCCTGTCACCCATATAGGGGCTGGCGCGGCTTGCTGCCGTGTTTTCCGGAGATCGACATGGATGACGTGAAGATTGGCGAAATCCTCCTGCCCGGCGACGAGGATACGCGGGGACGCCGTGAGAAGCAGGTGAAGGCCAAGTTCTGGCCCACGCTGAAGCGCGCCGTCCGTTATGTTCCATTCAGTCGCGATCTCGTGGCGGCCTATTATTGTGCGATCGACCCCAGGACGCCGGCTCGTGTGCGCGGCGTGCTGCTCGCCGCTCTTGCCTATTTCGTCCTGCCTTTGGATTTCATTCCCGACTTCTTCGTGCTTGCGGGCTTCACCGATGACGTTGCGGTGCTCGCAGCCGCCTTCAGGATGATCCAGGGCCACATCGCCGACCGGCACTACGATGCCGCGGATCAGGCGCTTGCAGACGACCCGGAGCTTCAGGCCGATTCCTCGAAATAGTTGCTTCCGCCGCTGGCCGATACGGCCTATTCCAATCAATAGTTGAACAATCTAATGTCATCTGAAGGGCGGGGATAAAGACAAATTCTTGCCCCAATCCTTATGTCAGTGGTTCGCCGATGGGATGGAACTTCTGGGCGGGCCTGCTTTTTCGATGCCTCATGACTGGTAACGATCGCGTGCAGACTGGCTGGGAATAAGACAAAAATCCAATTTTCAAGGCAGCGTTGACGGTTTGGTAACCAGAATTAAGTCAAATTAAACCGTATTACGACCATGCCTGACAAGCTTGCCCGGTCGGGCCCTTGGAAACGATAAGAAAACCGGCAGGAGATCATGTCTGTAAGAATTATTGCAACCGTATTGGCCCTCACGCTGGCGAGCGCCGGCATTGCATCGGCTCAATCGCCGACACGCATCCAGCAGTTCAAGGCTTGGGGCGCATATTCCTACAAATCCGGCAACAACACGGTCTGCTATGTTCTTTCGGTTCCGACCGCCAAGGAGCCAGCCGCCGTGGACCACGGTGATATCTTCTTCATCGTTTCGCAGCGTCCGGGACAGAATATCTCCTACGAGCCGCAGGCGATGATGGGCTATACGCTGCAAGCCAATTCCAAGGTCAACGTGACGGTCGACGGCAAGAGCTTCGTGATGTTCACCAAGGATAAGGCAGCCTGGGTGGAGAATGCAGCCGAAGAGCCTGCGCTGGTCGCCGCGATGCGGTCCGGCAGTTCGATGACGGTGAACGCCACGTCGGCCCGCGGTACCAAGACCTCCTATTCCTATTCGTTGTCGGGTATCTCTGCTGCCCTGAAGCAGATCGAGAGCTGCAGATAAATTCCGTTCGCTAGTGGCGGATTGCAAAGGGCCGGTCCTTCGACTGGCCCTTACGCGTTTTGGAAGGCCGTTACGTCCGATGAGACGCAAGTAGTGACGCGCGGGCGAATTGATGGTAAAGCGCCTCGCAACGACAGTCCGGCGCCCATGCGCGATCGACTGAAGCAGGTTTCACGCACAGACATGCCCTTGTTCCCCCGTTCGCTGGTGCGGGAAAGGTCATGTGCATTCGAACAGGAACAGAGACAGATGTCCGCAACCGAGGCTGCTATCGCCAGTCCCCTCAAGAAGCCGCTCGTACCGCGGCCTGATCTGATGTCCGGCAAACCGTCGCTGATAGGCCTGACGCGCGAGGACATGGCGCAAGTATTGAAGGAAAAGGGCGTACCGGAAAAGCAGGTGCGCATGCGCGTCAGCCAGCTCTGGCATTGGCTCTATATCCGCGGTGTGTCCGACTTCGACGCGATGACCAATGTCGCCAAGGACATGCGTGAAATGCTGAAGGCGCATTTCACCATTGCGCGTCCCGAGATCGTCGAGGAACAGGTTTCCAATGACGGCACCCGCAAATGGCTCTTGCGTTTTCCGCCGCGCGGCGCCGGTCGTCCGGTCGAGGTTGAGACCGTCTATATTCCAGAAGAAGGACGCGGCACGCTCTGTATCTCAAGTCAGGTCGGCTGTTCGCTCACCTGTTCGTTCTGTCACACGGGAACGCAGCGGCTGGTGCGCAATCTGACCGCCGAGGAAATCCTTGCCCAGCTCTTGCTCGCTCGCGATCGGCTCGGTGATTTCCCCGGCACCGACACGCCGCCGGGCGCCTTCGTGCCGACCGGTGAGCGCAAGATCACTAATATCGTCATGATGGGCATGGGCGAGCCGCTCTACAATTTCGAAAGCGTCAAGACGGCGTTGCTGATTGCGACGGACGGCGACGGGCTTTCGCTCTCGAAGCGCCGCGTTACCTTGTCGACGTCCGGCGTGGTGCCGGAAATCTACCGCACCGGCGAGGAGATCGGCGTCATGCTGGCGATATCGCTGCATGCGGTGCGTGACGAGCTTCGCGACATGCTGGTGCCGATCAACAAAAAATATCCGCTGAAGGAGCTGATCGAGGCCTGCCGCAACTATCCGGGGCTTTCGAATGCGCGGCGCATCACCTTCGAATACGTGATGCTGAAGGATATCAACGACAGTCTTGAAGACGCCAAGGCGCTGGTGCAGCTCCTCAAGGGGATTCCTGCCAAGATCAACCTCATTCCGTTCAATCCCTGGCCTGGCACGAACTATCAGTGTTCGGAATGGGCGCAGATCGCGAAGTTTGCGGACTTCATCAACCAGGCCGGCTATGCCTCGCCAATCCGCACTCCGCGCGGCCGCGATATTCTCGCCGCCTGCGGCCAGCTCAAGTCGGAATCGGAACGCATGCGCAAGACCGAGCGACTGGCTTTCGAAGCCATGATGATCGCCGGTCATGGCGAGGATGAAGAATAGGGCAAGAATAAGCAGGATTAATCTTTGTCCCCGGTTTCCACCAATTGATTTTGGCTTGTCCTTTCCCTACAAACGCCGAGATCATAAACGGAGGAAAACATGCGCTCGGTTCTGCTCGCCTTTGCCGCCACTCTGGCGCTCTCTCTGCCCGCTGCGGCGGAAAATGTTACGGTCGCCGTGACGGCGATCGTGGAGCATCCTGCTCTCGATGCGGCGCGCGACGGCGTTCGCGATGCGCTTGCTGCGGCCGGTTACAAGGACGGAGAGAACCTCAAGTTCATCTATGAATCGGCGCAAGGGAACCCGGCGACTGCTGCTCAGATCGCCCGCCAGTTCGTCGGCGAAGGCCCGAACGTGATCGTCCCGATCTCCACGCCTTCCGCGCAGGCGGTCGTTTCCTCCACGCGCGATATTCCGGTGGTCTTCACCGCCGTTTCCGATCCCCTGGCCGCGCAGCTCGTCAAGGACATGGAAAAGCCCGGTGGCAATGTCACCGGTCTCTCGGACATGTCCCCCGTCGGCGAGCATCTGGCGCTGATCAAGGAGATCCTGCCGGAGGTGAAAACCGTGGGCTATCTCTACAATTCGGGTGAGGCCAATTCGGTCGCGCTTCTTGCCGTGCTGAAGACGGAAGCCGAGAAGGCAGGTCTGACGGTCATCGAATCCGCCGCCACCAAGTCGGCTGAGGTGCAGGGCGCCGCTCGCGCCCTCGTCGGCCGTGCAGATGCGATCTACGTTCCTACCGACAACACGATCATCTCCGCTCTGGAAGGCGCCGTTGCGGTTGCCGAGGAAGGCAAGCTTCCGCTCTTCACCGCCGATACGGATTCAGTATCGCGCGGTTCGTTGGCGGCGCTCGGTTTCAACTACTACGATGTCGGCAAGCAGACCGGCGAAGTGGTCGTGCGCATTCTCAAGGGCGAAAATCCCGGCGATATCGCGGTGAAGATCGCTGCTGGCAGCGATTTGGTCGTCAACAAGGCCGCCGCCGCGAAAATGGGCGTCACGCTGTCAGAAGGCGTTCTCAGCCGCGCAAGCCGCGTGATCGAGTAAAGAACGTCCGAAATAGTCAGGCACGGCCGCTCCCATCTTGGATGGGAGCGGTTTCGTGTTATTTGAAACCATTCGCCGTCGCCAAAGAAGTGGCGGGGGCGCAAAGAAAAGAGACAAGGGGCTGACAAGGTGAGTCAGATCGCTTTCTGGGGAGCTGTCGAGCTGGGGCTGGTTTATGCCTTTGTCGCCATCGGCGTTTTCCTCGCTTTCCGGGTATTGGATTTTCCCGACCTTACCGTCGACGGGTCTTTTCCCCTCGGCGCGGCTGTAACCGCGGTTCTCATCATCGCAGGCGTCAATCCCTGGCTGGCCGCTGCGGTAGCCATGGTCGCGGGTGCTCTCGCGGGAATGGTGACGGCGCTTCTCAACGTCCGCTTCCGCATCCTCAACCTGCTCGCGTCGATCCTCACGATGATCGCCCTGTTCTCGGTGAACCTGCGCGTGATGGGGAAACCGAATGTCGCGCTGATCAACGCCGACACGATGTTGAGCTCCTTCTTCGGCCTGGGCCTGAGGGAGTTCTACGTCCGGCCGCTTTTCGTCGGCATACTTGTCATCGTGGCCATCGTGTTCGTCTGGCGCTTCCTTGTAAGCGACGTGGGGCTTTCGATGCGCGCGACGGGCGCGAACCCCCGGATGGCCCGCGCTCAGGGCATCGACACGAGCCGGCAGATCTATCTCGGCATGGCGATCTCGAATGCGCTCGTCGCCTTGGGAGGCGCGCTTTTCGCCCAGACCAATGGCTTTGCGGACGTGACTTCCGGCGTGGGCACGATCGTCGTCGGTCTCGCGGCCGTCATCATCGGAGAAACGCTGCTTGGCACCAGGGGCATACTGATCGCGCTCATCGGCTGCGTACTGGGCTCTATCCTCTATCGCATTGCCATCCAGCTCGCGCTCTCGACCGACGTGCTCGGCCTCCAGGCTTCCGATCTCAATTTCGTGACGGCCCTGCTCGTCACCGTGGCGCTCGTTCTGCCTCGCCTTCGTCGCGGAGGGGCCTCATCGTGATTTCGCTCAAGGACATCAAGGTTATCTTCGGGCGCGGTACGCCGCTGCAGAAACAGGCGCTGAACGGCGTCAGCCTGACGATCGAGGAAGGCTCCTTCGTCACCGTGATCGGCTCCAATGGGGCCGGGAAGTCGACGCTGCTCGGCGTGCTCGCCGGCGATGTCATCGCGACAGAGGGGCAGGTGACGATCGGCAACAGCGATGTCACGCGCAAGGGAACCGCGGCGCGTGCGGGTCTCGTTGCGCGCGTCTTCCAGGACCCGCTGGCGGGAAGCTGCGGGTCGCTTTCGATCGAGGAAAATCTCGCCCTTGCCGCACGGCGTGGCGAAAAGCGCGGTCTTGTCGCGGCACTTGGTCCGAAGCGCCGCGAACTTTTCCGCGAACGGGTCGCGGACCTCAATCTCGGCCTCGAGAACCGCATGAGCGACCGGATGGATCTGCTTTCCGGTGGCCAGCGCCAGGCGGTCTCGCTCGTGATGGCGACGCTTGCGGGTTCCGAAGTGCTGCTTCTAGACGAGCATACCGCCGCGCTCGATCCAGGGATGGCGGAATTCATCATGAACCTCACCCGGAAGATCGTCTCCGAGCGCAAGCTGACGACGCTGATGGTCACCCATTCCATGCGCCAGGCGCTGGACTACGGCCATCGCACGGTCATGCTTCACGGCGGTGAGATCGTGCTCGACGTCGCCGGAGACAATCGCAAGAACCTTCAGGTCGAAGATCTGATCGAGATGTTCCGCAAGATGCGTGGCCAGACCCTCGACGACGACGAGCTGCTGATCGGCTGAGTAGTTGTGTTTTACGCAATTCCAGACGCAAAACCGCTGCACACTTTTGCTGGAATTGCTTATCTTGCCTGAGTGAGGAAGATCTTCGCGGCGAAGACGGAAAAGACGCCGGCAAAGGTGTAGTCGATGCCACGCAGCACCTTCGGATTTGCCTGCAGCCAGTTCGACAGCCGGTCGGCGGCGAGCGCTGCGAGCACGTTCACGGGCATGCCGAGCACGATGAAAAAGATGCCGAAGAAGATGAGCTTCTGTGTGACGGCCGGATCGTGTGCCGTCACGAATTGCGGCAGGAAGGTCATGAAGAAGATAATGACCTTCGGGTTCAGGATGTTGACCCAGAAGCCGGTGGAGATATTGGCGAGCGCGCTGCTTTTGGATTGTTCCACCTTCTTGACCGAAAAGCTGGAACCGAAGCGGATCGCCTGGATAGCGAGCCAGAGCAGGTAAGCGGCCCCGCCCGTCTTGAGAATGAAGAAGGCCGTCGGCGAGGCGGTGATCAGCGCGGAAATGCCAAAGGCCACCAGAAGCGTGTGGCAGACCACGCCAAGGCTGGTGCCGAGCACCACGAAAAGTGCTGCCCGCCGCCCTTGCCCCAGCGCCCGGCTGATCGAAAGCGTCATGTCGGGGCCGGGCGTCAGCGCCAGCAACAGGCTTGCCGCGGTAAAGGCGAGGAGGGTAGAAAAACTGGGCAGGAAATCCATGGCACTCTCACGAAAGCCGATAAACCTGCATCTTCAATATCCGGCTTTTCATCGAATGCCAATCATCCGCGTCTTGCGATGAACGCTCTCGCCGCTTCGGCAAAATCGGGATGCCAGCGGGACAAGGGCGGCCTGTTCTCCGTTATGTCGCCGACGGCCCATAGAATGCGGCGTTCGTCGGTTGCGCGGTCGACCTCGTTATCCGGGCAAAGAATATAGAAATCGCCCCGTTCCAGGCTTGCCGTCATGAATTCGACGGTTTGCTCGGGCGTCCAGGCGCCGTCCGGCTTTTCGGTGCGGCCATGTGCCGTCAAACCGGTGTAGACGAAGCCGGGGATGAGGAGATGCGCCGTCACCTTGCAATCGGGCGTGTTGCGCAATTCGTGCTGAAGCGCTTCCGTGAAAGCCTTCACGCCGGCCTTGGCGACATTATAGGCCGGGTCGCCCGGCGGTGTGGTAATGCCCTGCTTCGAGCCGGTATTGATGATGAGCGATGGCTCGCCATGGGCGATCATGCCCGGCCCGAAGATGCGCGCACCCTGTATGACGCCGAGCAGGTTGACCGCGAATACATTGTCCCAGTTGGCCTGCGGTCCGAAAAGGCTGCTGCCCGGCTGGATGCCGGCATTATTCATCAGTATGTGCACGCGTCCGAAACGCTGCAGCACCGCCCTTTCCAGTGCTTCGATCTCGCCCAGCTTCGAAACGTCCGTGCCGATGGCGGCCACATCCGTCTCGCCGTCCTCGGCAAGCGCGGCGACCTCACGGCAGGCTTCGGCAAGACGATCACCCTCCAGATCGGCAAGCACCACCGAGAGACCGAGGCGAGCGAATTCCTTGGCGGCGGCAAGCCCGATACCGGATGCAGCACCGGTAACGACCGCGACATTGTCTTTCTTCAGAGCAGGATGAGTGACTGCCATCTGCGATCTCCCGTTTGATATTGCGGTGCGGTAACCAGCGATATGGTTTCCCGAATAGAGCCCGTCAACATGGCAGGGGTGTTACAGGAGCCGCTTTCCCTTGCACCTACCGATAAACTCGCTAAAAGTGCCGCGATCCCCTGGAAACCGCGGCTTGACCGGGCCGCCTCACCGTAGACGGACTTGAAATCAAATGGCACTCCCGAAAGACGTTAAGAAGGTCGTTCTCGCCTATTCCGGCGGCCTCGACACCTCGATCATCCTGAAATGGCTGCAAACCGAACTCGGCGCCGAAGTGGTGACTTTCACGGCCGATCTCGGCCAGGGCGAGGAACTGGAACCCGCCCGCAAGAAAGCCGAGATGCTGGGCATCAAGGAAATTTTCATCGAGGACGTGCGCGAGGAGTTCGTGCGCGATTTCGTCTTCCCGATGTTCCGCGCCAACGCCGTCTATGAAGGCGTCTACCTGCTGGGTACGTCGATCGCCCGGCCACTCATCTCCAAGCACCTGATCGAGATCGCCAAAAAGACCGGCGCCGACGCGATCGCCCACGGCGCGACCGGCAAGGGCAACGATCAGGTTCGCTTCGAGCTTTCGGCTTACGCGCTGAACCCGGACATCAAGATCATCGCCCCCTGGCGCGACTGGTCCTTCAAGAGCCGCACGGATCTCCTGAACTTTGCCGAACAGCACCAAATTCCGGTCGCCAAGGACAAGAAGGGCGAAGCGCCGTTCTCGGTCGACGCGAACCTGCTGCACTCCTCGTCCGAGGGCAAGGTTCTGGAAGACCCGGCTCAGGAAGCTCCGGAATATGTGCATATGCGCACGATTTCCCCGGAAGCCGCTCCCGACAAGGCGACCGTCATCAAGATCGGTTTCCAGAAAGGCGACGCGGTTTCCATCAATGGCGTAGCCATGTCTCCGGCAACGCTGCTGGCGACGCTCAACAACTATGGCCGCGACAACGGCATCGGCCGCCTCGACCTTGTCGAGAACCGCTTCGTCGGCATGAAGTCCCGCGGCGTCTATGAAACGCCCGGCGGCACCATCCTGCTCGCCGCACATCGCGCGATCGAATCCATCACGCTTGATCGGGGTGCCGCGCACCTGAAGGACGAGCTGATGCCGCGCTATGCAGAGCTCATCTATTACGGCTTCTGGTTCTCGCCGGAACGCGAAATGCTGCAGGCCCTGATCGACAAGAGCCAGGAGCATGTGGAAGGCGAAGTGACGCTGAAGCTCTACAAGGGCAATGTCATGGTCACCGGCCGGGAAAGCGAGAAATCGCTCTACTCCGACAAGCTGGTCACTTTCGAGGACGACCAGGGCGCCTATGACCAGAAGGATGCGGCGGGCTTCATCAAGCTCAACGCACTCAGACTGCGAACGCTCGCCAAGCGCAATCTCGGCCAGTAAGCGAACCGAAAAAACGATCCTGCGCCCGTCTCCTTGAGTGAGGAGGCGGGCTTTTTATTGGCGGCCGGTCAGCCGGTAGAAAACGTAGCTGCCGACGGCGAGATATTGCATGCAGGGGATGATGATGCCGAGCGAGGTCAGCGGTTCGCCGAGCGCGGAGGCGGCCACTCCGCCGGCGAAGCCCCCACCCATCTGGATGAATCCCATCAAAGCGGCTGCAGACCCCGCCATGTGCGGGAAAGGCGCAAGGCCGATGGTGATGATATGAGGTGTCAGGAACGCCATGCCGAAGGTAGCGACGGCGACCGGCCCCATGATCGAGAGAAACGAGAGCGGCAGGAAAAAGACCGAGAGAAGCATCAGCGTGCCGCCCGCGCCGCTGAAGCAAAGCCCGATCACCACCGCCTGTGGGCCGGCGAGATGTTTGGAGACCAGCCGTAAGATGACGGAGCCGCTCAGATAGGCGCCGGTCTGCATCAGCATGCCGAGGCCGAACTGCGCGGGGCTGAGGCCGACAGCATCGATCAGCACGAAGGGCAGCATGGTTCCCTGTGCATAGAGCGCGCCGATCGTCCCTCCCAACACGAGGGAGGGCAGGAGGAAGCGCAGGTCGACGATCAACCCGGCATAGGCGGAGAAGAGTTTCAGCGGCTTCAACCGATCTCTGTCCGGCACCACGGTTTCGCGCAGGAACAGCATGCAGCTCGTCAGGGCGATGAGCCCGAACAGGATCATCAGCAGGAAGACCGATTGCCAGCCGAAGCTCGAGGCCGCCAATCCGCCGATCGTCGGACCGATAGCGGGGCCGATCGCCAGGATGATGCCGATCATGTTCATGATGCGGGCTGCCTGTGGGCCGACGAAAAGGTCGCGTACAACCGCCCTGGAGACGGTGAGGCCTACCGAAGCGCCAATGCCCTGCACCAGACGGGCGGCCAGTATCCACTCCACCGTCGGCGCGAAGGCGGCCATGATCGACCCGACCAGATAGATCGAGAGGAAGGCGATCGTCGCCACCCGGCGGCCATAGGCATCGGAGACGGGACCGGCCAGGAGCTGGGCAAGGGCAAACCCGCCGAAATAAAGCGAGAGGCTGAGCTTTATGGCCGCTTCCGTCGTGCCGAAGGCCCGGACGAGTTCCGGCATGGCCGGCGTATAGATAGCCATGGAGATAGGCCCTACCGCCGTCAGCAGCGCGCCGAGCAGGGTGGTGCGGCGCTCGCTCATGACGGCGGGCATGGGCGCGCAACTATCGGCTTTCATCTGCCGCGGCGGGGGAGGGAGAGCTATTGGCCATCTGAAGGTTGGCGTTGAAGATTTTCAGGGTATCGTCGAGCAGAAACCGGTCTTCCTCGCTCATGCCCTCTGTCGCCTCGACCATCACGGCACGCAATTCGTTGCGCACGCGCTCGATCAGATCGCCGGAGCTTTCGGTGAGGGTGATCCTTTTTGCCCGCCGGTCTGCGGAGCATTGCTGACGCTCTATCAATCCCAAGGCCTGAAACTTGTCGAGATAGGTGCAGAGCGTCATCGGCTCGACACCCATGCGCGCTGCGATATCGAGCTGACGGCTGCCACCGGCCGCAGCAATGGTGAGAAGAGCTCTGGCTTCTCCCGGCGTGATGCCGAGCCCTGCCTGGCTGATGCGCCGCTCGAAGGCGACCCGCATCAAGCGGGCACTGTCGCTGACCAGAAAGCCAAGCGTATAGAGATCGGGACGGGCGCCCATCGTTCCTCACAAAATTCGTAAGGCACGCTTACTATCTTTCCGGGCAAGCGCCAATGAAAAGCGGCCGTAGATCGCGTTGACAACGCAAATGTGTTCGCGAAAGCTGTCCGGGAGGGACAAAACCCCATCGACATGTGCTTTCTTGCCGAAGGTACATGTCCACCGGTAATAACATTCCCTCCGCCTTCGCCTATATGAGGGCGACCTGTCATTTCAAAGGATGTTTCGATGGCAAATTTCCCCAACCCCGCGCTCGTGAACTGGAACGGCTATCACGGCCTGCCGCAATTCGACCAGGTAAGGGATGAGGATTTCGCGCCCGCTTTCGATGCGGCGCTTGCGGCCCACGAAACTGAAATCGACCAGATCGCCAACAATCCAGACGAGCCGAGCTTTGCCAATACGGTCGTGGCGCTGGAAATCGCGGGTGACGAGCTTTCACGGGTTTCGGCGCTGTTCTGGAACAAGGCCGGTGCCCATACCAATGACAGGGTCCAGACGCTGGAGCGCGAAATCGCGCCGAGGATGTCGCGGCACTATTCCAAGATCGGCATGAATGCAGCTCTTTTCGCCCGCATCGATTCCCTTTGGGAAAAGCGGGAGGAACTCGGCCTTACCGTCGAGGAAAAGCGAGTGCTGGAACGCCACTGGAAGGGCTTCGTGCGCGCCGGTGCCAAGCTTGCCAAAGCCGAACAGGAGCGGCTGGCCGACATCAACGAGAAGCTGGCCGGGTTCGGCGCACGTTTTGGCCAGAATGTACTGGGCGACGAGAAGGAATGGTCGCTTAAGCTGTCGGACGAGGCCGATCTTGAAGGCCTCCCTTCTTTCCTACGCGATGCCATGGCGGCGGCGGCTCGCGAGCGCGGCGAAGACGGCTATGCCGTGACATTGTCGCGCTCGATCATCGAGCCGTTCCTGACATTCTCCAGCCGCCGGGATCTGCGCGAGCAGGCCTTCAAGGCCTGGGTTGCACGGGGCGAAAACGGCGGCGAGAGGGACAATATCGGCATCGTGCGGGAAATGCTGGCGCTGCGCGCCGAAAAGGCGGGGCTTCTCGGCTACAAGAACTTCGCGGATTACAAGCTCGACGACACCATGGCGAAAACCCCGGAGGCGGTGGACAAGCTGCTGCGCGAGGTCTGGAGGATGGCGCGAGCCAAGGCGCTGGAGGAAGAGGCAAGCCTTGCTGGATTGATTGCGGAGGAGGGCGGAAACCACGAGGTCATGCCCTGGGATTGGCGGCACTACGCCGAAAAGCTGCGCGAGCGGACCTTCGATTTTTCCGAATCCGAATTGAAGCCTTACCTGCAGCTCGAAAAGATTATCGAGGCCTGCTTCGATGTCGCCGAACGCCTGTTCGGCATTGAGGCCGCGGAGGTCAAGGGCGTTGCGGCCTATCATCCCGATGTCCGTGTTTTCGAGATTCGGGAAAAAGGAGGAGCGTTGAAGGCGCTTTTTCTCGGCGACTATTTCGCGCGGTCCTCCAAGCGTTCCGGAGCCTGGATGAGTTCATTCCAGTCGCAGCACAAGCTGCCGCTGAAGAACGGCACGACGGGCGAATTGCCGATCGTCTACAATGTCTGCAATTTCGCCAAGCCGGCCGAAGGCAAGCCGGCATTGCTTTCCCTCGACGATGCACGCACGCTTTTCCATGAATTCGGACATGCGCTGCATGGCATGCTTTCCGATGTCACCTATCCTTCCGTCTCGGGTACGGCGGTCGCTCGCGATTTCGTCGAGCTGCCCTCCCAACTTTACGAGCACTGGCTGACCGTGCCGGAAATCCTCGAAAAATACGCCGTCCATCATCAGACCGGCGAACCCATGCCGAAGGCACTTCTCGATAAGGTATTGGCTGCCCGCACCTTCGATGCCGGTTTTGCGACAGTGGAATTCACTTCGTCCGCACTGGTGGACATGGCTTTCCACACACGAGATATAGTCGAAGACCCTATGGCAGTGCAGAGGCAAGTGCTTGTCGAGATCGGCATGCCGACCTCAATCGTCATGCGGCATGCCACGCCCCATTTCCAGCACGTCTTCTCGGGCGACGGCTATTCGGCGGGTTATTATTCCTACATGTGGTCGGAAGTGCTCGATGCGGATGCTTTCGCCGCCTTCGAGGAAACCGGCAATGTCTTCGATCCGGTGATGGCGCGCAAACTGAAGAACAATATCTATTCCGTCGGCGCTTCGATCGATCCGGAGGAAACCTACAGGGCCTTCCGCGGCAAGCTTCCCGATCCCCAGGCCATGCTCAGGAAAAAGGGACTTGCCATGGTCGAGGAACTCGCCGGCAGCGATGCCTGATCGGCACTGCAGGGCAGTCCTGCCGAGAGTGGTTGGCTAGCCCCCTTTCGCAAATGCAAAAAAACGGGTATGAGCGCGCCAACGAAATATGGCGCGTCCTCCCGTTAGTGCGCCTCAGCTTCAGAGATATCCAATATGGCACTTCGCAACATCGCGATCATCGCGCACGTTGACCATGGGAAAACGACCCTCGTCGACGAACTCCTGAAACAGTCTGGCTCCTTCCGCGAGAACCAGCGCGTGGCCGAGCGCGTGATGGATTCCAACGACCTGGAAAAGGAACGCGGGATCACCATCCTCGCCAAGGCCACCTCGGTCGAGTGGAAGGGCCACCGCATCAATATCGTCGACACCCCCGGTCACGCCGACTTCGGCGGTGAAGTCGAGCGTATCCTGTCGATGGTGGATGGCGCGATCGTTCTCGTCGACTCGTCGGAAGGCCCGATGCCGCAGACCAAGTTCGTGGTCGGCAAGGCGCTGAAAGTCGGTCTTCGCCCGATCGTCGCGATCAACAAGATCGACCGTCCGGACGGCCGCCACGAAGAAGTCATCAACGAAGTCTTCGACCTGTTCGCCAATCTCGACGCTACCGACGAGCAGCTCGACTTCCCGATCCTCTACGGTTCCGGTCGCGATGGCTGGATGAACGTCAATCCGGAAGGTCCGAAGGACGAAGGTCTGGCGCCGCTTCTCGATCTCGTGCTCAAGCACGTTCCGGAGCCGGTGGTCGAAGAAGGCCCGTTCCGGATGATCGGCACGCTTCTCGAAGCCAACCCGTTTCTCGGCCGTATCATCACCGGCCGTATCGCTTCGGGTTCGATCAAGCCGAACCAGGCCGTCAAGGTCTTGAGCCAGGACGGCAAGACGGTCGAAACCGGCCGTATTTCTAAGATTCTCGCTTTCCGCGGCATCGAGCGTCAGCCCATCGAGGATGCGCAGGCCGGCGATATCGTAGCGATTGCCGGTCTCTCCAAGGGAACCGTCGCCGATACGTTCTGCGATCCCTCTGTTACGGAAGCGATGACGGCTCAGCCGATCGACCCGCCGACCGTTACCATGTCCTTCATCGTCAACGATAGCCCGCTTGCCGGCACCGAAGGCGACAAGGTCACGAGCCGTGTCATCCGCGACCGCCTGTTCAAAGAAGCAGAAGGCAATGTGGCCCTGAAGATCGAAGAAGCCGAAGGCAAGGACTCGTTCTACGTTTCCGGCCGCGGCGAACTTCAGCTCGCCGTCCTGATCGAGACCATGCGCCGCGAAGGTTTCGAACTGGCCGTTTCGCGTCCGCGTGTCGTCATGCACAAGGACGAGAATGGCACTATGATGGAGCCCATCGAAGAAGTCGTCATCGACGTCGATGAAGAACATTCCGGTGTCGTTGTTCAGAAGATGTCCGAGCGCAAGGCCGAGATGACCGAGCTGCGTCCGTCGGGCGGCAACCGCGTTCGTCTGAAGTTCCTTGCGCCGACCCGCGGCCTCATCGGCTACCAGTCGGAACTGCTGACCGACACCCGCGGCACGGCGATCATGAACCGCCTGTTCCACGACTACCAGCCGTTCAAGGGTGAGATTGCCGGCCGTACCAACGGCGTTCTTCTGGCCAATCAGGCCGGCGAAGCCGTCGCTTATGCGATGTTCAACCTTGAAGACCGCGGTCCGATGATCATCGAGCCGGGCGAAAAGGTCTACATGGGCATGATCATCGGCATTCACAGCCGTGACAACGACCTCGAAGTCAACGTCCTCAAGGGCAAGCAGCTCACCAACATCCGTTCAGCCGGTAAGGACGAAGCCGTCAGGCTGACCCCGCCGATCCGCATGACGCTCGATCGCGCTCTCTCCTGGATCCAGGACGATGAATTGATGGAAGTGACGCCGAAGTCGATCCGTCTGCGCAAGATTTACCTCGATGCCAACGACCGCAAGCGATTCGAAAAATCCCGCGTCGCGCTAGGCTGAAAACGCCCTATGTGCCCTTCGAAACCCCGGCTTGAACGCCGGGGTTTTTTATTTGTGCCTTCATTCGGCGCAGACTTGCTGCCAGGGTTAAAAAGGCGTTAACCTTTCCGCATCGTTCACATGAGAAGTCTGTGGGCAATCCGTCGGCTTCCCCAGGCGGGAATGGCGGATCACCTGCAGCGGGACCACAATAGCGTTATGAAAACGTTGTCGATCGATGTCCGGCGGGCCGACCCGCAAGATGCCCGAGCCATTTCGGAAGTGCATCGCGCTGCCTGGACGCAAGCCTATGCGGGCCTCATCCCGCACAAGCCGCTCACCCAGATGCTTGAGCGGCGCGGCGAGAGCTGGTGGCGAAAAGCGACGCGAGGGCCTGCGACCCTCCTGGTGCTGGACGTCGCCGGCACGGTGGCGGGATATGCGACGATCGGGCTCAACCGGGCTCGCGCCCTTCCGCATGACGGTGAGGTTTACGAGATCTATCTTCGGCCCGAATTTCAGGGCGTCGGGCTCGGGCGCCGACTGTTCGGCGAAAGCCGCAGGCTGCTTAAATCGCTCGGCTGCGAAGGGCTCGTCGTCTGGTGCCTGGAAGACAGCGATCACGCGGCCCGTTTCTTCCGCCGGTATGGCGGGATCGACATCGCCGAAGGCATGGAAGATTTCGGCGGCACGCAGCTCAGGAAGATCGGTTTCGTCTGGCCGTAGCGGTTCCGGCGGAGGCTTCGTTCCGGAAGGCGGATGACCTGCCGGACCATTCTTTGGCGAAAGCCTTGTTGCCTTGCAGCATGATTCCCAGTATCGAAGCCCCCGGACAGTTAACCTCATCGGGGAAAAGAATGCGTATTGATGCGATTTCTGTTGGCAAGAACCCGCCGGAAGATGTCAACGTCATTGTCGAGGTGCCGGTAGGCGGCCATCCGATCAAGTACGAGATGGACAAGGAAGCCGGAGCGCTGGTCGTCGACCGCTTCCTCTACACGCCGATGACCTATCCGGGCAATTACGGCTTCGTGCCCCATACGCTCTCCGAGGATGGCGATCCGATCGACGTTCTGATCTGCAATACGCGTCCGCTGGTGCCCGGCTGCGTCATCAACGTCCGCCCGATCGGCGTCATGGTCATGGAAGACGATGGCGGCAAGGACGAGAAGATCATCGCCGTGCCGGTTCCGAAGCTCACCCAGCGCTACGACAAGGTCAAAAACTACACCGACCTGCCGGAAATCACGCTGAAGCAGATCGAGCACTTCTTCGAGCACTACAAGGATCTGGAGCCCGGCAAATGGGTGAAGATCGGTGGTTGGCAGGGTGTCGATGTCGCCAAGAAGCTGATCGTCGAAGCGATCGAGCGCTATCAGGCCGACAAGAAGTAATTCAGCCCCGCAAGACGGCTTCGAGCTTTTCTACAGTCTCCTCCGGATCGCCGTCGATCCGGAGGATTTTTTTGCGCGCCGTTTCTCCGGAGAGAATGGAAATCGAGGATTTCGGCCGCTTCAGTGTGCTCGCAAGCAAGGCGATGAGGGCCTTGCCGCTCTCGGGGATCTCGGTGACGCGGGCTTTTAGGTAAGCCTCGCCGTCGGTTCCGATTTCGATCCCGTCGAAACCGTCATGCCGGGCATTCGGCGTCAGGCGAATTGAGAGGCGAAGGTGATCCGATTGCCTGCTGTAGGGCCGGCTCACGCGACCATCGGATAGACGGTCGTCCACATCAGCGAGCGCAGGAAGAAGATAATCAGCAGGACGATGATGGGCGAGATGTCGATGCCGCCGAGATCGGGCATGATGCGGCGGATCGGCCGCAGGACCGGTTCGGTGATGTTGTAGAGGAAACGGCCGATCGCATCGACGAACTGGTTTCGCGAGTTGATGACGTTGAAGGCATAGAGCCAGGAGAAAATGGCGCTGGCGATCAGCACCCACGTGTAGAGGTTCAAGGCCAAATCTATGGTCTGAAACAGCGCGTACATCCAAGTCTCCAATTCGTTGTTGACAGACATGTAGACATTGGCGAACTAACGGGCAAGTGCCGCATATGCACAGCAGGCGAATCAAGTTCCACGGGCATTTCCGGGATTTGCCGCTCCTGCCCTTCCTGGAAGCCGCTCATGTCCATTCCCAGTACCGGTGATCGCTTTGCTGCCTTTCGGCATGCATCCTACGCGCGTTTCTTCGCATCCCGGTTTCTCGCCGCCTTCGCGATCCAGATTGTGAGCGTCGCTGTCGGCTGGCAAATGTATGATGTTACCGGCAGCGCGCTCTATCTCGGACTGATCGGCCTCTTCCAGTTTCTGCCCTCCCTTCTCCTGATCCTTGTTACCGGCTCGGTCGCCGACCGGTATAATCGCAGGGCCATCGTGGCCATCTGCCTCGTCATTGGTGCCGGTTGTTCGGCGGCGCTTCTGGGGCTGACGCTCGCCGGCGCCTTTGCTCCCCTGCCGGTCTTCGGTATCCTGCTCGTCTTCGGTGTCGAGCGTGCTTTCATGGGGCCGGCGGTGCAGTCGCTTGCGCCGAATCTGGTTCCTGAGAAAGATCTCGCAAACGCGATCGCCTGGAATTCCTCTTCCTGGCAAATGGCGGCAATCCTGGGGCCGGTCATGGGCGGCTTGCTTTATGGCGCAAGCGCGGTCGTGGCCTATTCCGTCGCGCTTGCGCTGCTGATCCTGGCGGCGGTTCTGGTGTTGATGATTCCCAAGCCCGCGCAGCGGAGCCCCTCGAAGGCGGTGAACTGGGAAGAGATTCTTGCCGGCTTCCGGTTCATTTCGAAAGAGAAAGTGGTGCTAGGCGCCATTTCGCTCGATCTTTTCGCCGTGCTGCTCGGCGGCGCGGTAGCGCTGATGCCGATCTTTGCGCGCGATGTGCTGGCGCTCGGGCCCTGGGGCCTTGGCCTATTGCGGGCCGCGCCCGGCATCGGCGCGGTCGTCGTTGCGGTCTGGCTCGCCTTTCATCCGGTCCGCCATCATGCCGGTATCGCGATGTTCATCGGCGTCGCCCTGTTCGGGCTGGGGACGGTGATCTTCGGCCTCTCCGAAACGGCTTGGATATCCATCGCGGCGCTGATGCTGATGGGCGCCTCAGACATGATTTCCGTCTACGTGCGCGAGACGCTGATCGTGCTCTGGACGCCGGACGAGGTTCGCGGCCGCGTCAACGCGGTAAACATGGTGTTCGTCGGCGCTTCGAACGAGCTTGGGGAGTTCCGGGCGGGCACGATGGCGTCCATCTTCGGCGCGGTGCCGGCGGTGGTGGTCGGCGGCATCGGCACGCTCGCGGTCGCCATTGCCTGGGCGCTTGCCTTTCCGAAGCTCCGGAACATCGATAGCCTGGAAGCTCCGGATCGCGAAAATACGGCGGCTCAGCCCGCCTGAAGGCTCCGCTTGGGTTCGGCCTCGGCTGGCGCCTTTTTCGTTGCGAACTGCCGTTCGAAGACCAGGTCCAGGAATTGCCACAGCCATTCGCGCAGAGGCTGGTCGAAGATCATGCGGCCTTCCAGGTGTTCCCGGCCCTGTTGGGCATTCGGCATGACGAAGCGATGTTCGCCGCGGACCACCCATCGCTGCATCATCGCCCGGGTGAGTTCCGCATGGAATTGCAGGCCCCAGGCATTGTCGCCGTAGCGGATTGCCTGGTTCGGATAGGCATCGCCTTCCGCGAGCAGATGGGCGCCGGTCGGCAGGCTGAAACCTTCGCGGTGGAAGTGATAGACCATCTTCGGCCAGTGCATCAGAAGCCGGCCATGTTCGGTGGCGTGCAACGGATACCAGCCGATTTCGGTGAGCCCTTCCTTGTCGGCAGCGACCTTGCCGCCCAGGTGCCGCACCATCATCTGCGCGCCCAGGCAAATCCCGAGAAAGGGCCGGTTTTCCTTGAGCGGCACTCCGATCCAATCGATTTCCGTCTTGACGAAGGGATAGGGTCGTTGGCGCTCATGGGGCCGCCGAAGATCACGGCGCCGGAATGTTCCGCCAGGGTATCCGGCAACGGGTCGCCAAGAACGGGACGGCGGATATCGAGAGGGTAGCTCTTTTCGACGAGCATCTGGCCGACGCGGCCAGGAGAGGAGCGCTCCTGATGGAGCACGATCAATATCGGCTGCTTCCTGGTACGGCGGGAGGGAAGAATCAGCATATTACGGTCCTCAATTTCCTCCCTGGTCTCCTCCCGAAACACGCGCCGCTGCCTCTTGGCGCTGCAAGACCCGATCGCGTGCCGAGACACCGAGAAGATCGGCTATCCGCCAGATCACGTGATCTTCGATCTCGTTCCTATCTCCATCGGCATAGACGATATCCCAGAGAATGCCGAGCAGCTCGATACGATCTTCTTCGTTGGCGAGATGCCGCTTAAGATCGGAGGTGAAACGATAATAGTCAACTGCTTCACGGCTTTCGTCGCGGCCGATCTCGATCAGAGCCTTCAGCCGCTCCTCGCTCAGATTGTAGCGTTGGCGAATGAGGTCGCGGAATTTCTTCTGCTCCTGCTTCGACACATTGCCGTCCGCTTCCATCACCTGAAAGCAGAGTGCTACGAAAGCCACGCGCGGATCGTCGGGCGCGAATTCGTCGGAATGGTGCGATGCGGTGAGCGTGTGGAGGAAGGCCTGGATGCGATCCAACATCTATGCTTGGCCCTCTCCTTTAGAAAAGCCGGAGCCTCGTCGCAGGTTGGGCGGCGTCGGGATCCTTGACGCCGGGATCATCCGGTGGTCGTCCGAAAAATGGAACCACCTCCTCGTCGGTTTCCGGTGTTTTTTCCTCTTGAGGCTTCACATTGCTGCGCGCTGGTGACCTTGCTGCAACAGGTGCCGCTTCCTTTTCGGCCTTCGGGACGGAAAGCTCTATGGTCGCGGGCGCCTTCCGCGGCTCTTCCCGCCGCGGTGCCGGGGCGATTTCCGAGGCCGGCGGCAGAGGGGCGATCGCATCGTCCGCCGCAAGCGTGCCTTCCTCCACTGGGCCTTCGAGCTGACCGAAGGGGACCTTCCATTCGAAGGCATCGAGCCTGCCGCTCACGGGCGAGATCGGCAGCCACTTCTCCGAAACCATGCCGTCAGCCACCCAGGCGGGGTCACGCGCAGCCCGGAGCGCTTGAGCCATCCAGTGCCGCACGCGGCCCTGATCGCCGGTTTCGGCTTCCTCGACATCGGCAAGCAGCAGATAGGCGGATTCGCGCGGGTCCATGCGGATGGCGGCTTCGGCCTTGGCGCGCGCCTTCCTGAACTGTTGTGCGTCGAGTGCGGCCTGAGCGACCGCGAGAAGCGATTCCACATTGTTCGGTCGCATCGCCTCGAGCTTTTCGGCCCGTTTCAATCGATCCACGGCACTGTCGCCGCTCCGTGCGCGGACATAGGTGCTGGCGATCTCCGGATGAGGCGTGAGTTTCCACACGCTCTCCAGAAGGGAGGCGGCGCGCCGGACATTGTCTTCGCGCAAATAGGCCTTGGCCGCAATCACCGCCGCAGGTACCAAATCCTTGGCAAGTTTCAGGGCGGCGAGCGCATCGTCGCGGGCTCCCTTCGGGTCGCCTTCCAGCCGGTCGCCGGCCTTGGCCGTCAGGAGAACCGCCTTCCATCGATCGGCCTGGCCCTTGTCGACCACGTTGGCGACGCGCTGCTGGTCGAGAAGGCGGATGGCATCGTCCCAATGGCCGGACTGACAGCGGTATTCGAGCGTAGCCTGGGCCGCCCAGGGTAGATAGGGAGCCTTCTCCACCGCTTTTTCCGCATATTGGCGGGCTGCGTCGTTGGCGCCCAGCCGGCGGGCCTCCATGTAGAGGCCCCGCAATCCCAGCTCGCGGGTTTCCGGGTCCTCGACCATCTGTTCGAATTTTTGCCTTGCCTCATCGTGCTTGCCCTCGATTAGGGCTGCCTGAGCTTCCAAAAGGTGGATCAGCGGCTCCTGATCGGCGCTCAGCAGTCCTTTGGTGCGGGCGCTCATCTTGCGGGCGAGGAGGGAATTGCCGGCTCCGGCGGCAATGAGGCCGGTGGAGAGCGCCTGATAGCCGCGATCGCGCTTGCGGGCGCGGAAATAGCGGCGAACCGAATGCGGCGAGTTCCAGACCCCCTGGAGGAGCCACCAGACGATCATTGCGGCGGCGACGAGCGCGACGACGAAGGTGGCGGCGACCATCACGCTCGTTTCGATAAGATGATCCTGCCAGGTGATGGAGATCAGGCCTGGCCGGTCGGCGAGCCATGAAAAACCCCAGCCGAGTGCGAGGACGAGGAGGAGGAAGGCGATTAGTCTGACCATCATAATACGTCCTCAGCCCTGTCGACCCGTGCCGCTCATGACGCGCGCGAGGCTATCGCCGACCAGCTTTTCCACCTGGATGCGCCCATCCAGTCCCTGCTTGAATTGCTGGGACGCGGCTTTTGCGGGCTCCGGCAGTTTTTCCCATTCCGCCGCCGCCCCCTGCAGGTCGTCATCGCGCAGCTTGTTCTCCATGCGGGCCACGATCGCTTCCGGCGTATCGCCCTCGGCATCACCCACGCGACGGACCTTCACGACGGAAAACGCGCTTGCCATCAGGCGGCTCGCTATGCCCTGATTGGGATCGGGCTGGCTCACGGAATCGAGGATTGCATTGGCTGCCGCCGGGAAATCCCGCAGCAATTCGGCGCGGGAAGGAGCGCCGGTGGCGCTGAATTTCCGCAGTTCGGCGACCGCGGGATCATCGGCGGCGAGGCCGGCGAAGGTTTCCAGCTCAGTGGTGAATGGCCCGCCCCGATCGACGGCGGCCTTCAACGCAGACGCGGCCACGGCTCGCGCCACCTGCTCTTCCGCTCCGGGCCGGTTCAGCTTGGCCTCGGCCTCGATCAGCCGGCGTTCGAGCTCCGCATCATTTCCGGCGGTGGTTTCCACGGCGGAGCGCAGGAGGTCGACGTCGCTCTTCAGCGCAGCAAGCGCTTCGGTGTCGGCCGGGGCGGGAGTGGTGCTGGAAGTGGTTTCCAGCGCTTCGACACGGGCCTGAAGCCCGGCGGTATCGGCAGTCGGCCTTTCCCTCAGTGTCGCGATTTCCTGCTGCAGGCTCGCAATCTGCGAGGAGAGGGCGCTGGTATCGGCGACCGGTGCTGGGGGAGGTGCGGGCGTTGCGGCAGGGAGATACCCCGCGTATTGCATGCTGCCTGCAAGGGCGAGCGCCACGATGCCGCCGAATATGCCGGAGGCGATCAGGGTGGAGGTCGTGGGGTTCTGACGTAGCCGCGTCTGTGACGTGGGTTCCGGCTGGCGCGGGGCAGTGAAACCGGCCCTGGTGTCGGCCTCCTCCGGCACATCTTCCCTGATGGCTTCTTCGGCGGAGGACGGTTCGGACGAGGCGTCCACGCCGCCTTCTTTCGTATCCTCGTTCTTACCGGCGGCGGCGGCGGTTGCGGCCTCGGTATCCCGAAGGCTTTCGTCTTCCGCTGGCGTGACCGGTTCGTCGGTGTCGTTGCTGCGTATCGGCTCCGCGACCGCGCTCGTTTCCTCGGCCGAAAGGTCTATCGTGACCGGCTCGTTGGCCTTTCTGGAACGGCGGGGCGGCTTTTCCGAAACCATGGGGACCTCATTCTGCATTTGCTTCTTGCAAACTAGTCGGCGGGCCCGGCGAAGGGAAGGGCCGCACGGGATTTTGCTCCTCACCTCGACTAAAGAAGGGCGAGAAGGCTCGGCTCCTCTGGTCTTTTCGCAATACGAAGGTCGTTGCGGAAACCCTGTGGAACGGCTTCGGCGACATTCTCGCTCATGCAGCAGAAGACCATGCCTGCAAATGCACGGGCATTTTGCCGCACGATATCCAGGCCGAAGAAGAGGTTTGCATTCTCCCTGGAGTAGAGAAGCACGGCATCGACGGGCGGGTCGATAAGCAGGCGGCCATCCCCCGGCATCACCGGGATCATTTCATAACATCCCGCCGTCACGAACGGGATACCGCGATGGCGAAGCCCTTCCTCGAAGGCGGGCGAGCGCGGTTTGCCGGCGAGGTAAAGCAGCGGCGATGTCGCCTGGCGCGCGCTATCGGTGCCCGCTATATGCGCCGCCAGCTCCGTGCCGGTGCCCGGCCCGACATGGATGAAGCGGAAACCCACCTCCCGGGCCGCATCGGCAGTGGCTTCTCCGACGGCGAAGAGAGCTTCGCCGCGATAGGGAGCCAGTTCCGGACCGAGTTCCCGCATGCAGCGAACAGCCTCGGCACTGGTGACGGCGATGGCGAAATGCGGCTCCTCCAGCGCTTCCGCCACTGCCGCCGGATCGTGTCGGGCCTCGGTCAGCGGAAAAAGCACCGGCTCGTGGCCCATCAAGGCAAGCCGTTCGACAGTGCGTCCGGCCGAGGCAAGGGGGCGGGTGACGACGACCCGCATGTCTTAGGTCCAGCTGTCGAAGAAGCTGGTGCCTGCAGCCGCGCGCACGGCTTCTCCTGCCCGCCGGCCGAGCTTCTCGGCCTCGTCGCGTGAGCCTTCGACAGTTATCGCATGCTCCTGACGGCCATCCGGGGTCAGGATGAGGCCGGAAAATTTCAGTTGGTGATCTTCGCAGACCGCGTAACCTGCGATCGGCGTGCGACAGGAGCCATCGAGTGTCTCCAGGAAGGCACGCTCGCAGGAGACCGCATCATAGGTCGGTTTGTCGTTGATCGCCTCGAGAAACGCATTGATACGAGTGTCGTCAATCCGGCTTTCGACGCAGATCGCGCCCTGGGCCGGAGCCGGAGGGAAGTCCTCGGGGTCGAGCAGCTCGGTAACGACATCTTCCTTCTTCAGCCGCTTGAGGCCGGCAAAGGCGAGCAAGGTGCCATCCACCTGGCCTTCGCGAAGCTTGCGCAGACGGGTATCGACGAGGCCCCGAAAAGTAATGACGTTGATATCCGGCCGGATGCGGCGGATCAGCGCCTGCCGGCGAAGAGAGGAGGAGCCGACCGTCGCGCCATCAGGAAGGGCGGTCAAGGTCGGCGCGGTGCGGCCGATGAAGGCGTCGCGAAAATCCTCTCGTGGCAGGTAAGCCGAAAGCTGTAGGCCATCCGGCAGTTTCGTCGGCATGTCCTTGGAGGAGTGTACGGCGAAATCGAGGTCGCCCAAAAGAAGCTGCTCCTCCAGCTCCTGTGTGAAAAGCCCTTTGCCGCCGATCTCGGCTAGCGATCGGTCGGTAATACGATCGCCGGCCGTCGACAGCACCACGATTTCGAACATTTCCTCCGGCATACCGTGCGCAGCCATCAGCCGCGCACGCGTCTCGGAAGCCTGGGCGAGTGCCAAAGGGCTGCCGCGAGTGCCGATCCGGAAAGGTTTTGTTTGCATCCGTTTCATTCCATTGTTACCGGAGCTTTCGTAGACCGGTTTGGCCGGCATCGCAATCAACGAGGGGCCATGGCGACCTTTCTTCGCATCCTCGGCATTGAAACAAGCTGCGACGAAACCGCCGCGGCCGTTGTCGCACGCCATCCGGATGGCCGCGGCGAAATCCTTTCGGACGTGGTGCTTTCCCAGCTCGAGGAACACAGCGCCTATGGCGGCGTGGTGCCGGAAATCGCCGCCCGCGCCCATGTCGAGGCCCTGGATGGGTTGGTGGAAGAGGCGCTCCATAGAGCCGAGGTGTCGCTCGACGATATCGATGCAGTCGCCGCGACCTCCGGGCCCGGCCTGATCGGCGGCTTGATCGTCGGATTGATGACGGCCAAGGCGCTTGCCCGCGCCGCCGGCAAGCCGTTGCTGGCGATAAATCATCTCGAGGGCCATGCGTTGACGGCCCGCCTCACGGATGGACTCTCTTTTCCCTATCTGATGCTGCTCGTTTCCGGCGGCCATACCCAGCTCGTGTTGGTGCGCGGCGTCGGAGACTACGAGCGCTGGGGCACCACGATCGACGACGCCCTGGGCGAGGCTTTCGACAAGACGGCCAAACTGCTCGGGCTTCCTTATCCGGGTGGTCCGGCCGTGGAGAAGGCGGCGCAGGTGGGTGACCCCGACCGGTTCTCCCTGCCACGGCCGCTGGTCGGTGAAGCCAGGCTCGACTTCTCCTTTTCCGGATTGAAAACGGCCGTCCGGCAGGCGGCGACCGAAATCGCTCCTCTGTCCGAACAGGACGTCGCCGATATCTGCGCTTCGTTCCAGAAGGCGATCTCGCGCACGTTGAAAGACCGCATCGGCCGTGGTCTTGCCCGCTTCAAGGCGGAGTTCATGAGCCTCGATGTCGAGCCGGCGCTGGTGGTTGCCGGCGGCGTTGCCGCCAACCAGGAGATCCGGCGCACGCTGCAGGCGCTCTGCCTGGAGCATGGATTTCGCTTTATTGCTCCACCGATGAGGCTCTGCACCGACAATGCGGCGATGATCGCCTGGGCCGGCCTGGAAAGGCTGGCACAGGATTTTCCCGCTGATGCGCTCGATGTTCAGCCGCGATCGCGCTGGCCGCTCGACAGTCACGCGAAAACTTTATTGGGATCGGGCAAGCGGGGTGCGAAGGCATGAGCGCGGCTGAAAGGATCGTGGTGGTCGGTGCAGGCGCCTTCGGAACTGCTCTTGCTGCCGTCGTCGCCCTCGAGAACAGATTTCCCGTGACGCTCATAGGACGGGATCCCGCACTGATGAGCGATCTGCGTGAGGATCGCGTGCATGATGCGGCCCTGCCGGGGGTGCCCTTGCCTGATTCCCTTGAATTTTCCGCCGAGCCGGATGCGATCGAGGATGCGAGCATCGTGCTCTTCGCCATGCCCTC
Organism: Rhizobium moroccans; assembly: GCF_057559155.1. Classification (NCBI taxonomy): domain Bacteria; kingdom Pseudomonadati; phylum Pseudomonadota; class Alphaproteobacteria; order Hyphomicrobiales; family Rhizobiaceae; genus Rhizobium; species Rhizobium moroccans. The sequence continues at coordinate 246,191 of NZ_JBHFJG010000001.1, forward strand.
GCAGGCCCATGCGGACGCCGGCAAGCATTACGGTCCCTATCTCGGGAAGGATGCCGTGGTCGTCACCTGCGCCAAGGGGATCGATCGCGCCTCCGGCAAGCTGCTGACCGAAGTGCTCGAGAGGGAGCTGTCGAACCACCCGGTTACGGTGCTTTCCGGCCCCGGCTTTGCGGCGGATATCGCCCGCGGCCTGCCGACGGCCATGTCGATCGCTGCGGAGGATTATGCCCTCGCGGAACGGCTGGCGCTTGCGCTCTCCAGCCGGACTTTCCGGCTTTATGCAGCAACGGACCGGATCGGCGTCCAGCTCGGCGGCGCGCTCAAGAATGTGCTGGCGATCGCCTGCGGCATAGTCGAAGGGGCGGGGCTAGGCGATTCCGCCCGCGCGGCGCTGATTTCCCGCGGGCTTGCGGAAATGTCGAGGCTGGTGACGGCGATGGGCGGCAAGGCCGATACCGTGCGGGGGCTTTCCGGACTTGGCGATCTCGTGCTGACGGGAACCAGCCACCAGTCCCGCAACCTGCGTTTCGGCATCGCGCTCGGCAAAGGCGAGCCTGCGACCACCGCCGGTGGTCCATTGGTGGAAGGCGCCTTTGCCGCGTCCGTTGCGTCCCGGCTCGGGCAAGCATTCTCGGTCGAACTTCCGGTTACCGATGCGGTGGCGGCCATCATCGACGGCAGGCTTGATATCCGCACCGCAACGGAACAGTTGATGACCCGGCCGATCACCACCGAATAGAGATTTTTCCAGGAGAAAGTGATGCTGTTTGCCTTCCTATGCACCGACAAGCCCGGCCATCTGAACGTGCGGATGGAGACCCGCCCCGCGCATCTGGAGCACCTGAACAAGCTGAATGCCGAAGGCACGCTGAAAATGGCCGGCCCGTTTCTCGACGACGAGGGTAAGCCGAATGGCAGCCTGGTGATTGTCGAGGCGGAAGACATGGCTGCTGCCCGCGCGCTTGCTGAAGCGGATCCCTATTATCTCGCCGGGCTCTTCGAGAAGGTCGAGGTGAAGCCCTATAACTGGGTCTTCAACAAGCCGGCGGAGTGAGCTTCCATGGCATATTGGCTTTATAAATCCGAACCCTCCACCTGGTCCTGGGAGCAGCAGAAGGCCAAGGGCGCGCAGGGTGAGGAATGGACCGGCGTGCGCAATTACCAGGCACGCAACAACATGCGCGCCATGAAGCTCGGAGACAAAGGCTTCTTCTATCATTCCAACGAAGGGTTGGAGATCGTCGGCATCGTAGAGGTTTGTGCCCTCAGCCATCCCGATTCCACGGCCAAGGACGACCCGAGATGGGATTGCGTCGATATCCGCGCAGTCTGCGATCTACCCAAGCCGGTCACGCTTAAGGATATCAAGGCGAACCCGAAGTTCGAGAAGATGTCGCTCGTCACCTCCATGCGGCTTTCCGTGCAGCCGGTGACGGAGGAGGAATATTTCGAGATCTGCAGGCTCGGTGGTCTCGACAATCCGCCGCGATCGCCGGACTGACCGGCCGGTGAAGACCGATCCCCGCAGCTTCATCCTCGCCAACACGGATATCATGGCGCCGCCGCATGTGCCGGAAATCCGGCTGCATCTGGCAGCCGAGGCGCATGAGCTGTGGTCGAAAACGGAGGAAGAGCTCGAGCAGATCGGTCTGCCACCGCCCTTCTGGGCCTTCGCCTGGGCTGGCGGGCAGGGGCTCGCCCGCTACGTTCTCGATCACCCGGAGGCGGTTGCCGGCAGCCGAGTCCTGGATTTTGCCACGGGTTCGGGACTGGTGGCGATTGCGGCGAAAATGGCCGGTGCGGCCCATGTCCTCGCGGCGGATATCGATCCATGGGTGGCAAGCGCCGTGAAGCTCAACATCGCCGAGAATGGCGTGGAAGTCGACTTTACCGATCAGGATCTTGTTGGAAGTGAAATCGATGCCGATGTGATCCTCGCGGGCGACGTCTTCTACGATCGCGATTTTGCGGCCGATCTCGTGCCTTGGTTCAGCCGGCTGGCGGCGGAGGGAAAACTGGTGCTGATCGGTGACCCTGGCCGCAGCTATTGTCCTAGGGACCGGCTGGAGGCATGCGCCGTCTATGAAGTGCCGGTCACCCGCGCATTGGAAGACAGCGAAGTCAAGAAAACCACCGTCTGGCGATTTATTATCTGATTATCAGCGATCGCCGCGGATCACGCATACGCCCATCTCATAGGAGCAGGCGTTCCTCGGATTGAAGAGGCCGCCTGGCGGCTCGCTCTCGACATCGATCACCTTCGCCATGGGAGCCAGTTGCGGGCCGGAAATCCGATATTCGCGAATCGAACCGGCAACGCGGTCGAGATTGAATGCCCAGGACGAGCTGCTGAATGTTCCCACGCCGCGGATGCGTGACACCGGATTGGTGTAGCCGATCGAAGGCCGCCACTTCGCATGATAGCCGCCGTGGCGATGGCTGCTGTTGTAATCGCTGCTAAAAGCCGTGGATGCGGGCAGGGTAACAAATATCGCCGCAAGCAGCGTGGATGTGATCTGAATCGGCGTCATGCCGGCCTCCGAGCGCGAAAAGCTAACGAAAGGTTAACACGAAGTGCCGTCGAAAAGGTCCGGAAATCCGTCTCGATGCATTAACCTTTGGCGGATATGGTTAACGCCGACGTCGAAGATTGAGGCTTGCTTCCCGCAGAAAAAACACAATCGATTAAATTTGAAATCCGTTTGAATAGTGCTTGTCGTTGAGGATTTCGGGGATTAAACCACGCCGATGATGCAATGCACATTTCTTCGGCACAGTGCATTGCCGGGCGTTCTGCCCCTCGATACCGCATACGACGCCGCGAGGTTCTGATGGCGAATGTGACAAACAACCGGCCCCTGTCGCCGCATCTTCAAATCTATAAGTTCATTCCCACCATGGCGATGTCGATCGTTCACCGTATTACCGGCGGTGCACTCTATTTCGGCACGATCCTGGTTGCTGCCTGGCTGATCGCAGCCGCTTCGGGCGAGGAATACTTCAATCAGGTCAATTGGCTGTTCGGCACGATCGTCGGCCAGATCATCCTGTTCGGCTACACCTGGGCGATCATCCATCACCTGCTCGGCGGATTGCGCCACATCATGTGGGATCTCGGCTACGGCTTCGAGAAGGAGTTCTCGACCAAGCTCGCCAAGGCCAATCTCGTCGCTTCCATCGCGTTGACCATTCTGGTCTGGGCGGTCGTGCTTCTGGTCCGCTGAGGAGAATAGACCATGGATATGCGTACTCCTCTCGGAAAGGTTCGCGGGCTGGGTTCGGCCAAGAGCGGCACCGATCACTTTTGGAAAGTCCGGACGACTTCGGTCGCCCTCGTTCCCCTCATCCTCTTCTATATCGTTTTCCTGATCATGCATGTCGGCAAGCCCTATGCGGACGTGGTCGGCGCGCTTGCCAATCCCTTCGTTGCGACGATCAATGCGCTGACCATCATCGCCAGCATCGTGCACATGCGCCTCGGCATGGAAGAGATCATTCAGGACTATGTTCACTCGGAAGGCATGAAGCTTGCGGCCCTCGTCCTCAATGCCTTCTTTTCCCTTCTTGTCGGCGGGCTCTGTCTTTTCGCCGTCCTGAAAATCGCATTCGCAGGATAATCCGGTCATGGCATCGATTTCTCCCATCGCCCAGAACGGCAAGGCCTATACCTATGTCGATCACTCCTATGATGTGATCGTCGTCGGCGCGGGCGGCGCGGGTCTTCGCGCCACGCTCGGCATGGCCGAGCAGGGGTTCAAGACCGCCTGCATCACCAAGGTCTTCCCGACCCGCTCCCACACTGTCGCGGCACAGGGCGGTATCGCCGCCTCGCTGCAGAACATGACGCCGGACAGCTGGCAGTGGCACCTCTACGACACAGTCAAGGGTTCCGACTGGCTCGGCGACGTGGACGCCATGCAGTACATGGTCATGGAAGCGCCGAAGGCCGTCTACGAGCTCGAGCATTACGGCGTACCCTTTTCCCGTAATGAAGAGGGCAAGATCTACCAGCGCCCGTTCGGCGGCCACATGCAGAATTTCGGCGCCGGCCCGCCGGTGCAGCGCACCTGCGCCGCCGCAGACCGCACCGGTCACGCCATCCTGCACACGCTCTATGGCCAGTCGCTCAGGAACAATGCGGAATTCTTCATCGAATATTTCGCGCTCGATCTGATCATGTCGGACGACGGCCGCTGCACCGGCGTCGTCGCGTGGTGTCTGGACGACGGCACGATCCATCGCTTCGCCGCCAAGATGGTGGTGCTGGCGACCGGCGGCTACGGCCGGGCCTATTTCTCGGCAACGTCTGCCCATACCTGCACGGGCGACGGCGGCGGCATGATCGCGCGCGCCGGCCTGCCGCTCCAGGACATGGAGTTCGTGCAGTTCCACCCGACCGGCATCTATGGCTCGGGCTGTCTCATCACGGAAGGCGCGCGCGGCGAAGGCGGCTATCTCGTCAACTCCGAGGGCGAGCGCTTCATGGAGCGCTATGCGCCTTCCGCCAAGGATCTTGCGTCGCGCGACGTCGTCTCCCGCTGCATGACGCTGGAAATCCGCGAGGGCCGCGGCGTCGGCAAGAACAAGGACCATATCTTCCTGCATCTCGACCATCTCGATCCGGCGGTTCTGCACGAGCGCCTGCCGGGCATTTCCGAGAGCGCCAAGATTTTCGCAGGCGTCGACGTGACCCGCGAGCCGATCCCGGTCCTGCCGACCGTCCACTACAACATGGGCGGCATCCCCACCAACTATTGGGGCGAGGTGCTGAATGCCGATAGCGCTAATCCGGAACGCATCGCGCCCGGTCTGATGGCCGTCGGCGAAGCGGGATGCGCTTCGGTCCATGGTGCGAACCGCCTCGGCTCCAATTCGCTGATCGATCTCGTGGTCTTCGGCCGCGCCGCGGCGATCCGTGCCGGCCAAGTTATCGACCGTGCGGCGCCTATCCCGGCGCTCGACATTACCGCCTGCGACAAGATCATGGATCGTTTTGACGGTTTGAGAAATGCCAAGGGCGGCACGCCGACGGCGGTGCTGCGCGACAAGATGCAGCGCGCCATGCAGGAAGACGCGGCCGTGTTCCGCACCCAGGAATCGCTGGAATCCGGCTGCCGCCGTCTTTCCGAAATCTGGGGCGAGATGAAGGACGTTCAGGTTACCGACCGTTCGATGATCTGGAACTCGGACCTCGTCGAGACGCTCGAACTCGAAAACCTGATGGCGAACGCCATCGCCACGGTCTACGGCGCGGAAGCCCGCAAGGAAAGCCGTGGCAGCCACGCCCGCGAGGACTATACGTCCGGTCCGTTCGGCGGTCGCGACGACGAGAACTGGCGCAAGCATACGCTCGCATGGGTAAGCGAGGCGGGCGACGTGAAGCTCGACTACCGCCCCGTCCATACGGAGCTCATCGCAGACGGCATCGATCCGCACAAGATCGAGCCGAAGGCTCGCGTCTACTGATCTCAAGGAACCTGCAATATGGTTGAACTCGCTCTCCCCAAGAACTCTCAGATGACCGAAGGCAAGGTCTGGCCGAAGCCGGAAGGTGCCAAGAACGTCCGGGAGTACCGCGTCTACCGCTGGAATCCGGACGACGGCCAGAACCCGCGCATCGATACCTATTATATCGATGTCGACGATTGCGGCCCGATGATCCTCGACGGTCTGCTCTACATCAAGAACAAGATCGACCCGACCTTGACGCTGCGCCGCTCCTGCCGCGAAGGCATCTGCGGCTCCTGCGCCATGAATATCGACGGCACCAATACGCTGGCCTGCACCAAGGGCATGGACGACGTGAAGGGCGCGGTGAAGGTCTATCCGCTGCCGCATATGCCGGTGGTGAAAGACCTCGTCCCGGATCTCACCAATTTCTATGCGCAGCACCGCTCGATCGAGCCCTGGCTCAAGACGGTTTCGCCGCCGCCCGCCAAGGAATGGAAGCAGAGCCACGAGGACCGCCTGAAGCTCGATGGTCTCTACGAGTGCATTCTCTGCGCCTGCTGCTCGACCTCCTGTCCTAGCTACTGGTGGAACGGCGACCGTTATCTCGGTCCGGCCGTTCTGCTGCAGGCCTATCGCTGGCTGATCGACAGCCGCGACGAAGCCAAGGGCGAGCGCCTCGACAATCTCGAAGACCCCTTCCGCCTCTATCGCTGCCATACGATCATGAACTGCGCGCAGGCTTGCCCGAAGGGTCTGAACCCGGCCAAGGCGATCGCCGAAATCAAGAAGATGATGGTCGAGCGCCGCGTATAACGGTTGCGACCATCGTGTTCATAGCCATGAGACTCGTCGCTGCCTTCCCGGCGGCGGCGAGTTTTTTTTAAATGCTGTACGAAATCGGAGCAGATGCCGGAATGACGCAATCGCGGCGAATTTTCCGGTACGACTTGATTAACCAAAGCGGTTTACGATAATTCGGTCTCAATTCAGGGGCATTCGCGGCGGGTACCAACTGAAACGCGGGAGTATGTGATGCAGTTCAGATATGTGGCGACGGGTCTTGTCATTGCGCTATCGCTGGCCGGTTGCCAAAGGACCTCCTTTAATCCTTCCAGCAATCTGCCGTCCCCGCCGCCTCTCCAGGCGCAGCCGGTTCCGTCGGTTCAGTCCAATTCCCTTCCGGCTCCCGGAGCAGCCAATCCATCGCAGTTCCCATCCGCGCCTACCGCTTCGCCGGAAATGGCCGCCGCCGCACAGACGGGGACGCCGCCGGCGAGCGCGCTCGATGTGACGAAGGAATCCATGGTCGGTAGCTGGCGCGTCGCGAATGCAGGTTCGAACTGCGACATGTTCCTGACGCTCACCAATCTCGGCAGCGGTTCCCGCGGCGGCACGCGCGGATGCGCCGGCGAACTTACCGCGATGGGCTCCTGGGAAGTCGCCGGCAAGACGGTGCAGTTCAAGGACCGGGCCGGCAATGTTCTCGGCCGCGTCTACAAGAGCGCCGACAACCGCTTTGACGGCACTACCAATTCCGGGCAGCCGATCAGCCTGAGCCGATAAGGCTCTCCGAGGTCCTGCCGGTTTGGAACCCATCCCCGAGTACACGCAAAGCGTTGGCGAGGAGCTCAAGGCGCTGACAGCGTCTGGAGCGCTCGCCGCGGATTCGGCGCAATTGGAGGTGGCGGCCAGGCTGGACCGCGTATTGCATAACCTTCGCGATGCCCGCCCGGCGAAGAAGAAAAGCGCGCTCGGCTGGCTCTTCGCCAAGGGTTCGGGCAAGCCGAAGGCCGTCCGCGGGCTCTATGTGCATGGTAGCGTGGGACGCGGAAAGACCATGCTCATGGACATGTTCTTCAAAAAGGCTCCGGTGGATCGGAAGCGCCGTGCGCACTTCCACGAATTCATGGCGGATGTCCATGGCCGCATCCATGCGCATCGCATGAAACTCAAGAGTGGAGAAACGCAGGAAGCCGATCCGGTGCCGCCGGTTGCGGCTTCGATCTTTGCCGAAGCCGAGCTCCTGTGCTTCGATGAGTTTACGGTCACGGACATCACCGATGCGATGATCCTGGCACGGCTTTTCAAGGAGCTTTTCGATCTGGGGTGCGTGCTGGTGGCCACGTCCAATGTCGCTCCGGAAGACCTTTACAGGGATGGCCTCAACCGCGGCCTTTTCCTGCCTTTCATCGATCTCCTGCGCCAGCATGTGGATGTGGTGACGCTCGATTCCCCGACGGATTACCGGATGCAGAAGCTTGCCAGCCTTCCGGTCTACGTCACACCGCTCGACGGCCGCGCCGATGCCGCCCTCGAAGCGGCCTGGCATCAGGTCACGGAAGGGAAGCGGGCGCAGCCGGCGGAAATTCCCATGAAGGGCAGGACGATCCACGTGCCGCTGGAGGCCGGCCGCGCAGCGCGGTTCACCTTCGCCGATCTCTGCGAAAGGCCGCTCGGCGCTTCCGACTATCTGGCGCTCGCCGATCGGTACGACGCCATTTTCGTCGAGCACATTCCGCGGCTCGGTCCCGAGAAGCGCAACGAGACGAAGCGGTTCATCATTCTTGTCGACGCCCTATATGACCATACCGTTCGGCTTTACGTTTCGGCGGCTACCGCGCCAGAAGATCTGCTGACCGAAAGGCGCGGCACGGAGGGCTTCGAATTCGACCGTACCGTCTCACGCCTCTTCGAGATGCGCAGTCCGGATTACCTTGAGCTCCACCGTGAAAAGCGACAGGTAATTTGACGGTTTCATGTCATCAATTCTTACGTTTACGTAAGAATTTTGTTATCTAACCGATTGAAAAATATCATCCGAAAATAATCGATTGCCAATCTTGGAAGATGCCGGTATGCCGGGAGCCACATTGGCGGGCATCGCCGTGCTCTGCAATGGACTTGGATCTCGAAAGGAAGCTTTTCGATGGCGCGCAAGAAGATCGCACTCATTGGTTCTGGCATGATCGGTGGCACGCTGGCACATCTTGCCAGCCTCAAGGAATTGGGCGACGTCGTCCTCTTCGATATCGCCGATGGTATCCCCCAGGGGAAGGGCCTCGACATTGCCCAGTCCGGTCCCGTCGAAGGGTTCAACGCAAAGCTTTCCGGTGCGAGCGATTATTCCGCGATCGAAGGCGCCGACGTCTGCATCGTTACGGCGGGTGTTGCCCGCAAGCCGGGCATGAGCCGCGACGATTTGCTGGGCATCAACCTCAAGGTCATGGAACAGGTCGGCGCCGGCATCAAGAAGTATGCCCCGAACGCCTTCGTGATCTGCATCACCAATCCGCTCGACGCGATGGTCTGGGCACTCCAGAAGTTCTCCGGCCTGCCGAAGAACATGGTCGTCGGCATGGCCGGCGTGCTCGACTCCGCTCGCTTCCGCCTCTTCATCGCCGAAGAATTCAACGTATCCGTCCAGGACGTGACAGCCTTCGTTCTCGGCGGCCATGGCGACACGATGGTGCCGCTTGCCCGCTACTCCACCGTTGCCGGCGTTCCGCTGACCGACCTCGTCAAGATGGGCTGGACCACCAAGGAGCGCCTCGAAGAAATCATCCAGCGCACCCGTGACGGCGGCGCCGAAATCGTCGGCCTGCTCAAGACGGGTTCGGCCTATTACGCGCCTGCCGCCTCGGCAATCGAGATGGCGGAATCCTATCTCAAGGACAAGAAGCGCGTCCTGCCGGTCGCTGCTCACCTGACCGGCCAGTACGGCGTCAAGGACATGTATGTCGGCGTTCCGGTCGTTCTCGGTGCCGGTGGTGTCGAGCGCATCGTCGAAGTCGAATTCAACAAGGACGAAGAGGCCGCCTTCCAGAAGTCGGTCGGCGCCGTCGCCGGCCTTTGCGAAGCCTGCATCAACATCGCGCCTTCGCTCAAGTAATTCAAAAAGGGATCAAGCCCCATGAACATCCATGAATATCAGGCCAAGGCTCTTCTGAAGGGCTACGGTGCGCCGGTTGCCGAAGGCGTGGCCATTTTGAAGGTCGAAGAGGCGGAAGCTGCCGCCAAGAAACTTCCGGGCCCGCTCTACGTGGTCAAGAGCCAGATTCATGCCGGCGGTCGCGGCAAGGGCAAGTTCAAAGAACTCGGCCCAGAAGCCAAGGGCGGCGTTCGTCTCGCCAAGTCGATCGATGAAGTCGTCGCTCATGCCAAGGAAATGCTCGGCAACACGCTGGTGACCGCGCAGACCGGCGAAGCCGGCAAGCAGGTCAACCGTCTCTACATCGAAGATGGCGCCGATATCGCCCGCGAACTCTATTGCTCGCTGCTGGTCGACCGTTCCGTTGGTCGGGTCGCCTTCGTCGTTTCGACCGAGGGCGGCATGGATATCGAGGCTGTCGCTCACGACACGCCCGAGAAGATCCACACGATCGCCATCGATCCGGAAGCCGGCGTCACGGCTGATGAGATTGCGAAGATCTCCAAGGCTCTCGAGCTTTCGGGCGCTGCTGCCGAAGATGCCAAGGCGCTCTTCCCGGCGCTCTACAAGGCCTTCAACGAGAAGGACATGGCTCTTCTCGAAGTGAACCCGCTGATCGTCATGGAAAACGGCCACCTGCGCGTTCTCGACGCGAAGATGTCGTTCGACGGCAATGCGCTCTTCCGCCACGACGACGTCAAGGGCCTGCGCGACGAGACTGAAGAAGACGCCAAGGAAATCGAGGCCTCCAAGTGGGACCTCGCCTATGTCGCGCTCGACGGCAATATCGGCTGCATGGTCAATGGCGCGGGCCTTGCCATGGCGACGATGGACATCATCAAGCTCTACGGCAAGGAGCCGGCGAACTTCTGTGACGTCGGTGGCGGCGCCGGTAAGGAAAAGGTCGCTGCGGCCTTCAAGATCATCACGGCCGATCCGAAGGTCGAAGGCATTCTCGTCAACATCTTCGGCGGCATCATGCGCTGCGACGTCATCGCTGAAGGCGTTGTCGCCGCAGTGCAGGAAGTCGGTCTGAAGGTTCCGCTCGTCGTGCGCCTCGAAGGCACCAATGTCGAACTCGGCAAGAAGATCCTGAACGAGTCTGGTCTCGCGATCACCGCGGCCGACGATCTTGACGATGCGGCGAAGAAGATCGTCGCGGCGATCAAAGCCTAATCTGGAAGGACCGGAAAGAATGTCTATTCTCGTCAACAAAGACACCAAGGTTCTCGTTCAGGGCCTGACCGGCAAGACCGGCACCTTCCACACCGAACAGGCGCTCGCCTATTACGGCACCAAGATGGTCGGCGGTATTCATCCGAAGAAGGGTGGCGAAACGTGGTCGTCGGGCGTCGACGGCACCGTGCTGCCGATCTTTGCGACTGTCGCCGAAGCCAAGGAAAAGACCGGTGCCGATGCGACCGTGATCTACGTGCCGCCGGCAGGCGCCGCTGATGCGATCATCGAGGCGATTGAGGCCGAGATCCCCTTCATCACCTGCATCACCGAAGGTATTCCGGTGATGGATATGGTGCGCGTGAAGGCTCGCCTCGACCGCTCCAAGTCGCGGTTGCTCGGCCCGAACTGCCCGGGCATCCTGACGCCGGAAGAGTGCAAGATCGGCATCATGCCAGGCTCGATCTTCCGTAAGGGTTCGGTCGGTATCGTTTCCCGTTCGGGCACGCTGACCTACGAAGCCGTGTTCCAGACCTCCAACGAAGGCCTCGGCCAGACGACGGCCGTCGGCATCGGCGGCGACCCGGTCAAGGGCACCGAGTTCATCGATGTCCTCGAAATGTTCCTCGCCGACGAAGCCACCCAGTCGATCATCATGATCGGCGAGATTGGCGGCTCGGCTGAAGAAGACGCAGCGCAGTTCCTGATCGACGAAGCCAAGAAGGGCCGCAAGAAGCCGATGGCCGGCTTCATCGCAGGCCGCACGGCACCCAAGGGCCGCACGATGGGCCATGCTGGCGCCGTCGTTTCCGGCGGCAAGGGTGACGCGGAATCGAAGATCGCGGCCATGGAGTCGGCCGGCATCAAGGTGTCGCCGTCTCCGGCTCGCCTCGGCAAGACCCTGGTTGAAGTCCTCAAGGGCTGACGCCACATAGTTACAAGCTTCGGGCAGGCGAACTGGAACATGGTTTGCCTGCCCAGTTCAGCGTCAAGCGATGCGTGGCTGGTTGGATATCGGCCGTGTCGCAAGCAAATGAAAGCGGTGGCCGACGCTCTTCTTCGGCCTCATTACGTCAGGAGGCGGACGCGGCGTCCGCAAAGCATCATGGCACGGCAAGAAGCCAACGAGCAGTTCCTCATCACCTCTTTTCTCGACGGTGCGAACGCATCTTATATCGAGCAGCTCTATGCCCGCTACGAGGAAGATCCGAATTCGGTAGGCCCGGAATGGCAGTCCTTCTTCAAGGCGTTGGCCGATAACCCCGAAGATGTGAAGAAGGCAGCGACCGGGGCTTCCTGGCAGCGTAAGAACTGGCCGATCGCGGCCAATGGCGAGCTCGTCTCGGCGCTCGACGGCAATTGGCCAGTGGTCGAAAAGGCCATCGAAGGCAAGGTGAAGGCGAAGGCCGAAGCCACGGCTGCCGCGACCGGCAAGCCCGTCAGCGAAGCGGAAGTGCTGCAGGCGACGCGCGATAGCGTGCGCGCCATCATGATGATCCGCGCTTACCGTATGCGCGGCCACCTGCATGCCAAGCTCGATCCTCTCGGCCTTGCTGCGCCGGTCGAGGACTATAACGAATTGTCTCCGACGGCCTACGGCTTCACGGAAGCTGATTACGACCGCAAGATCTTCATCGACAACGTGCTCGGCCTTGAATACGCGACCGTGCGTGAGATGATCGATATCCTCGAGCGTACCTACTGCTCCACCGTTGGCGTCGAATTCATGCACATCTCCAATCCGGAGGAGAAGCAGTGGATTCAAGAGCGTATCGAAGGGCCGGACAAAGGCGTCGAATTCACGCCCGAGGGCAAGAAGGCCATCCTTTCCAAGCTCGTCGAAGCCGAGGGTTACGAGCAGTTTCTCGACGTCAGGTTCAAGGGCACCAAGCGCTTCGGCCTCGACGGCGGTGAATCTCTGATCCCGGCGCTCGAACAGATCATCAAGCGCGGCGGTCAGGACGGCCTCGAAGAAGTCGTTCTCGGCATGGCCCATCGTGGTCGTCTGAACGTGCTGACCAACGTCATGCATAAGCCCCACAGGGCTGTCTTCCACGAGTTCAAGGGCGGCTCCTTCAAGCCCGACGAAGTCGAAGGTTCCGGCGACGTGAAGTACCATCTGGGTGCTTCCTCCGACCGCGAATTCGACGGCAACAAGGTCCACCTGTCGCTGACGGCGAACCCGTCGCATCTCGAGATCGTTAATCCGGTCGTCATGGGCAAGGCACGCGCCAAGCAGGACATGCTGGCAAAGGCCTGGGAAGGCGACGTCATCCCGCTCAAGGAGCGCGCCAAGGTACTGCCGCTGCTGCTGCACGGCGATGCGGCGTTTGCCGGACAGGGCGTGGTCGCGGAAATCCTCGGTCTTTCCGGTCTGCGCGGGCATCGCGTCGCCGGCACCATGCACTTCATCATCAACAACCAGATCGGCTTTACCACCAATCCGGCCTTCTCGCGTTCGTCGCCCTATCCGTCCGACGTCGCAAAGATGATCGAGGCGCCGATCTTCCACGTCAACGGCGACGACCCGGAAGCTGTCGTCTTCGCCGCCAAGGTGGCAATCGAGTTCCGGATGAAGTTCCACAAGCCGGTCGTCATCGACATGTTCTGCTACCGCCGCTTCGGCCACAACGAGGGCGACGAGCCCGCGTTCACGCAGCCGAAGATGTATAAGGTCATCCGCGGCCACAAGACCGTGACGCAGCTCTATGCCGATCGCCTCATTGCCGAAGGCCTCATCACCGAAGGCGAATTCGAAAAGATGAAGGCCGATTGGCGCGCGCATCTCGAAGCCGAGTTCGAGGCTGGCCAGAGCTATAAGCCGAACAAGGCCGACTGGCTGGACGGACAGTGGTCGGGCCTGCGTTCCGCCGACAATGCCGACGAGCAGCGCCGTGGCAAGACGGCCGTACCGATGAAGCAGCTCAAGGAGATCGGCCGCAAGCTTTCCACCATCCCGGAAGGCTTCAACGCCCATCGCACCATCAAGCGCTTCATGGAAAACCGGGCGCAAATGGTCGAGACTGGCGAGGGCATCGATTGGGCGATGGCCGAGGCGCTCGCCTTCGGCTCGCTGGTCGTGGAAGGTACGAAGATCCGCCTCTCCGGCCAGGATTGCGAACGTGGTACATTCTCGCAGCGCCATTCCGTGCTCTACGATCAGGAAACCGAGGAGCGCTACATACCGCTCGCCAACATGGCGTCGACCCAGGCCCGTTACGAAGTCATCAACTCGATGCTTTCGGAAGAGGCCGTCCTCGGCTTCGAATACGGCTATTCGCTCGCGCGTCCCAATGCGTTGACGCTCTGGGAAGCCCAGTTCGGCGATTTCGCGAACGGCGCACAGGTCGTCTTCGATCAGTTCATCTCCTCTGGCGAACGCAAGTGGCTCAGAATGTCCGGTCTCGTTTGCCTGCTGCCGCATGGCTATGAAGGCCAGGGCCCGGAGCACTCTTCGGCCCGCCTGGAGCGCTGGCTGCAGATGTGCGCCGAAGACAATATGCAGGTTGCCAACTGCACGACGCCGGCCAACTACTTCCACATCCTGCGCCGGCAGGTGAAGCGCGATTTCCGCAAGCCGCTCATCCTGATGACGCCGAAGTCTCTCCTGCGCCACAAGCGGGCTACCTCCACGCTTACCGAAATGGCGGGCGAGTCCTCCTTCCACCGTCTCCTCTGGGACGATGCGGAGGTGATCAAGGACGGTCCGATCAAGCTGCAGAAGGATAGCAAGATCCGGCGTGTCGTGCTCTGCACGGGCAAGGTCTATTACGACCTTCTGGAAGAGCGCGAGAAGCGCGGCGTCGACGACGTCTACCTGCTACGCATCGAACAACTCTATCCGTTCCCGGCGAAGGCCCTCATCAACGAGCTTTCCCGCTTCCGGAACGCGGAGATGGTCTGGTGCCAGGAAGAGCCGAAGAACATGGGCGCCTGGGCTTTCATCGATCCTTACCTGGAGTGGGTACTGGCCCATATCGATGCAAAATATCAGCGGGTCCGCTACACCGGCCGTCCGGCTGCCGCCTCGCCGGCCACCGGCCTGATGTCCAAGCATCTGGCACAGCTCGAAGCATTCCTCGAAGACGCGCTCGGAGGCTGATTTTCAGCCTCCTCTCCCAACCATCGACACGAACGATATCTGAGAAAACGGAAACAGATCATGGCCACTGAAATCCGCGTCCCAACCCTTGGCGAGTCCGTGAGCGAGGCGACCGTCGGCACCTGGTTCAAGAAGGTGGGCGACACGGTCAAGGCCGATGAGCCGCTGGTCGAGCTCGAAACCGACAAGGTCACAGTCGAAGTTCCGGCACCTGCTTCCGGCGTGCTGACCGAAATCGTCGCACAGAACGGTGAAACCGTCGGTCTCGACGCCCTTCTCGGCCAGATCGCCGAAGGTGGCGCGGGTGCCGGTGCCGCTGCTCCGGCCAAGCCCGCCGAGCCTGCAAAGGCTGCCGAAGCTGCCCCCGCCAAGGCCGCGGAACCGGCTCCGGCTGCCGCACCCGCCGGCGCTTCCTCGATGCCGCCGGCACCGGCCGCCGCCAAGATGCTCGCGGAAAACAACCTGTCCGCTGAACAGGTGGATGGTTCCGGCAAGCGTGGCCAGGTTCTGAAGGGCGACGTGATCGCCGCCGTCGCCAAGGGCATTTCCGCTCCGGCTGCAGCGTCCGAGGCTCCGAAGGCTGCACGCAGCCCGTCGACCACGCAAGACGCCGCCCGCGAAGAGCGCGTGAAGATGACGCGTCTGCGCCAGACCATCGCGCGTCGCCTGAAGGATGCACAGAACACCGCCGCCATGCTCACCACCTATAACGAGGTGGACATGAAGGCGGTCATGGATCTGCGCAACAAGTACAAGGATATCTTCGAGAAGAAGCACGGCGTGAAGCTCGGCTTCATGGGCTTCTTCACCAAGGCGGTCACACATGCTCTGAAGGAACTGCCGGCGGTCAACGCCGAGATCGACGGCACGGATATCATCTACAAGAACTACTGCCATATCGGCGTCGCCGTCGGCACCGACAAGGGTCTTGTCGTTCCGGTCGTGCGCGATGCAGACCAGATGTCGATCGCCGAGATCGAGAAGGATATCGGCCGCCTGGGCAAACTTGCCCGTGATGGCCAATTGTCGATGGCCGACATGCAGGGCGGCACCTTCACCATCTCGAACGGTGGCGTCTACGGTTCGCTGATGTCCTCGCCGATCCTCAACGCGCCGCAGTCCGGCATCCTCGGCATGCACAAGATCCAGGAGCGTCCAGTTGCGATCGGTGGTCAGGTCGTGATCCGCCCGATGATGTATCTGGCGCTCTCCTATGACCATCGCATGGTGGATGGCAAGGAAGCGGTGACCTTCCTGGTCCGCGTCAAGGAAAGCTTGGAAGATCCGGAGCGTCTGGTCCTCGACCTCTAATCAAGGGAGAGCGGCATGGAGCTCGCTTCGGCAGACGCAACGTATCTTTTGACGCTGCTTGCCCTGAGCGTTTTCCTGTTGCTCTTCCACATCGGGCTGCAAGGAATGCTGGCGACTAAGGAACTTGGCCCGGCGTGGAACGCGGGGGCAAGGGACGAAGGCCGAGAGCCGAAAGGTGTTTTGGCCGGTCGCGCTGCCCGCGCATCCGGGAACTACCAGGAAACCTATCCTGCCTTCCTTGGCCTGCTGCTGGCGCTCACCTTTACCGGCGATACGTCGGGAACGGGCCTTGTCGGCGCCACGGTCTGGCTGGTAGCCCGGATCGTCTACATCCCGCTCTATCTCGCCGGAATACCCTATATTCGTTCGCTCGTGTGGCTCATCAGCATCGCCGGCTTGCTCATGATGATGTTTGCTTTGTTCGCTTGATGGCATTGGCGGTTCAATAAAAAGGACTCTGTAATGGCTTATGATCTCGTCGTAATCGGTAGCGGCCCCGGCGGTTATGTCTGCGCCATCAAGGCGGCCCAGCTCGGCCTCAAGGTCGCGGTGGTGGAGAAGCGCGCCACCTATGGCGGGACCTGCCTGAACGTCGGCTGCATTCCCTCCAAGGCGCTGTTGCACGCTTCGGAAATGTTCCATCATGCCGGCCACGGCATGGATGCCCTCGGCGTCGAGGTTGCCGCGCCTAAGCTCAACCTCGGCAAGATGATGGCGCACAAGGATGCGACCGTGAAGGCGAATGTGGACGGCGTCGGCTTTCTCTTCAAGAAGAATAAGATCGATGGCTTCATCGGCACCGGCAAGATCGTCGCTGCCGGCAAGGTTTCGGTGACCGGCGAGGACGGCAAGAGCCAGGAGATCGAAACCAAGAACATCGTGATCGCCACGGGCTCGGATGTCGCCGGCATTCCTGGCGTCAATGTCGAGTTCGATGAGAAGGTCATCGTCTCCTCCACGGGCGCCATCGCGCTTGAAAAGGTGCCGGAACATCTCGTTGTCGTCGGCGGCGGCGTCATCGGCATGGAACTGGGTTCGGTCTGGCAGCGCCTCGGCGCCAAGGTGACGGTCATCGAGTATCTCGACAAGCTGCTCGGCGGCATGGACGGCGAAGCGGCCAAGCAATTCCAGCGCATGATGGCCAAGCAAGGCATGGACATCCGCACCGAAGCCAAGGTTACGGGTGTCGAAAAGTCAGCCAAGGGCGCCAAGGTCACCTACGAGCCGGTCAAGGGCGGTGACGCGCAGTCCATCGAGGCCGATGTCGTACTGATTTCCACGGGCCGCAAGCCCTATACGGCTGGCCTCGGACTTGAAGAAGCCGGCGTGAAGGTCGACAATCGCAGCCGCGTCGAGATCGACGATCACTTCAAGACCAATGTCGATGGCATTTATGCGATCGGCGATGTGGTGCGCGGCCCGATGCTCGCTCACAAGGCGGAAGACGAAGGCGTCGCTCTTGCCGAAATCCTCGCTGGCCAGCATGGCCATGTGAACTACGATGTCATTCCGGGCGTCGTCTATACGCAGCCGGAAGTCGCCTCCGTCGGCAAGACGGAGGAGGAGCTGAAGGCCGCCGGCATTGCCTACAAGGTCGGCAAGTTCCCGTTCACGGCGAACGGCCGCGCCCGGGCGATGCTCGTGACCGATGGTTTCGTGAAGATCCTCGCCGACAAGGAGACGGACCGGGTTCTCGGCGGCCATATCGTAGGATTCGGCGCTGGCGAGATGATCCACGAGATCGCGGTGCTGATGGAGTTCGGCGGTTCCTCGGAAGATCTCGGCCGCACCTGCCATGCGCACCCGACTATGTCGGAAGCGGTCAAGGAAGCGGCGCTCGCCACCTTCTTCAAGCCGATCCACATGTAATCGTACCGGTTTCGGATCGGCATCAAACAAAAGGGCAGGAGATGATCCTGCCCTTTTTTCATGGTGGCGTATGATGCGGAGATCACTCCGCCCGCGTTACGGTGAAGCCCTGTTCGCGCAGCAGCTCGATCAGCCCCTGTTCACCAGGTAGGTGCAGCGCACCGACCGCGATGAAGGCGCCGCCTTCGGCTAGAATCGGCGCGGCACGTTCCGCCATGAGCTGGTTGCGTTTGACGACGACGAGTTCCTCGAACTCGCCATAACCTGACTGATCGTCGGTCCCGTCCGGTGCCACGGCCTTCAGGAGGGGCATGGTCAGGCCGATATCCTCGGAAAGATAAAGCTCGGTCATGGTCTCGAATACGTCTTCCATGCGCGACCCGAGCTTGATCGTCTCGACAAGCGATTTCAAGTGAAGGTCCATCGGGATGGCGGCCATGGTGGAGAGCTGTTCGGCAAGGGTCTCCAGCCCTTTCACCTGTTTGCCGGCGGCAATCGCATCTGTGGCGATCTTCTTGTCGAGAAAAGCGGCGTTCTGGGCCTTGCGGGCAAGCTCGCAGGGCGGCAGCGAAACGAAGGCCATCAGCATCCAGGGCTTCATCCGGGAAACGGCGGCAAGCGGAATGCCGCGTTGCTTGAGCCCCTTCTCGAGAAGCGCCACATCTTCCTTGGGCAAAAGCTTCTCGATCGAATTGCCATCCGTGAACATGGTGAGTTCGGGCTTGGAGAGCAGAGCGGCAGTGGCCTTCTTCTCGTCCAGGATCTCGTCGGATTCGATGACGATGGTGCTGGCTTCGGCTTGGGCTTCAGCTGCGCCGGGCGGCATCTTCAACACGCGCGGATCGGAGACATGCATGGTGCCGAGCAGGTAGGATGGTGCGAGTCCGGTCTTTTCTACCTTCCAGAAGAGACCCTTCCCATTCGGTACTCTGCTGCCTTCTGAAAGAATTTCCTCATAGAGTCCCGGCTTTTCGGCTTTCAAGTCACCAAGCAGGTTTTCACCGCCGCAAACGGGCGTTGCTGCATTCGCTTCAGACAACGAGCCGAGAACGAGCAAGAGAGAAGCAAACAGCAGGATATGCAGGGCGGCAAGCAGCCAGAGCATGGCATTCTGCGCGCGCCGGAAAAGCGCATCGACATTGAAGGCAAAGGCGGGAATCGTCATGGCATCCGTCCGGAACTGTCGCCGGCATGATAATCATGCCGGTTCCATATCCGCTTAACGTGGGTGGTTAAGAAATCGTTCACGCGCGCGGATGGGCGCGATCATAAACTTCCAGCAGGCGGGCGGTGTCGACGCCCGTATAGACCTGCGTCGTCGAAAGGCTTGCATGGCCCAAGAGCTCCTGGATGGTGCGCAGGTCTCCGCCGCCGGCGAGCAGATGGGTCGCGAAGGAATGCCGAAGCGCATGCGGTGTCGCGGTCTCGGGCAAGCCGAAGGCCGATCGCAGTTTCTGCATTTCCCGCTGGATGATCGCCGGCTGGAGTTTTCCCCCGCGCGCGCCGCGGAACAGAGGTTCGTCCGATGCCAGGGCATAAGGGCAGAGCTTCTTATAGGCTTCCAGCGCATCGAGCACGATCGGCAACAGCGGCACGATGCGCGTCTTGTTGCCCTTGCCGGTGATGCGTAGCGATGTTGCGCCCGGTGCGAGATCGGCAGGGCAGAGGCCCAGCGCTTCCGAGATACGCAAGCCACAGCCGTAAAGCAAGGTCATCACAGCCGTGTCCCGGGCAGCGATCCAGGGCTCCTCGTGCAATTGAGCATCGATCTCCATCAAGCCCAGTGCCTGGCGGTCCGTGAGCGGCTTCGGCAGGGATTTGGGCTGCTTCGGCGCACGGACGGCACCGGCCGCGGCGGCGTTCACGAGGCCCTTGCGCTCGAGATGGCGGAGGAAGGATCGCAAGCCCGCCAGATGTCGCCCGAGTGAGCGGGCGCCGGCGCCCTCCCGCCGCCGCATGGCGAGAAAGGCACGCAGGTCGGCTGGTCGCAGGGCGCGGATATCGCCGAGCTTCGGCGGACCGCCGAGATGGCCGGTAAGGAATGTGAGAAATTGCCGCGTATCGCGTTCATAGGCGTCGAGCGTGTGCCCGGACAACCGGCGCTCCTGCGCCAGGCTTTCCAGCCATTCGTGGCGCTTTTCGACGAGATCCGGCGCGGCGATGATCAAGAGCTCGTTCAATCCGGCACCTGTTGAATCACGGAGGCAGTGCCCCAGATTGCTGTCGACGGGGTTACGAATTCCTAAAAGGACAGGCAAGTATGTCATTGTTAGATCACAGACGACTGAGATATAGGGTGGGGCCTGTTTGCGGGAGTTTGCATGGCGCGCCGTGATTCCATGACCATGTTCGGGCAGTTCGCCGAAGCGATTGCCCTGGTTTCCCACGGTAGACCTGGCCACATCGTCGATACCTTGATCGCCGAAAGAGGTGAGCGAATCGTCAAGCATCCGCTCTGGCCGGTGATGCGACCCTTTCTTTATACATTGCTTCGTTATGGCCGCGCGATCGAGTTCGCCAACGATATCGCGAGCCTGCCCGGCTTCCAGTCCTTTCAATATATGAGCGACCTCCTCAAACTCGACGTGCGAGTGGAGAATAGCGAACGGATACCGGAGACCGGTGGCTTTATTCTCGTGAGCAATCATCCGACCGGGATCGCGGATGGGGTAGCGGTGTTCGACGTATTGAAGGCACGGCGGCCCGACATGATGGTTTTCGCCAATCGCGATGCCGTGCGCGTCAATCCGCGGTTTGCCGAGATGATCATTCCCGTCGAATGGCGCGAGGAATTCAAGAGCAAGCTGAAGGCACGGGAGACGCTGCTGCTCACCAACAAGTCCGTGGAAGACGGCAAGGTTATGGTGCTCTTTCCCTCCGGCCGCATCGCCTACTGGGCGGACGGAAAACTCAACGAGCGGCCGTGGAAGACCTCGGCCGTCGGACTTGCCCGCAAATACAACCTACCGATCCTGCCGGTGCACATGCGGGCGCGCAATTCCGGCCTCTTCTACTGGTTCGCCAAGTGGTCGACCGAATTGCGCGACATGACCGTCTTTTACGAGCTTCTGAACAAGAAGGGCAACCGCTTCGATTTCACGGTCGGACAGATGATCCAGCCAGATCAGTTGGACGGCGATATTACCGAAGTGACGAAGGCGCTCGAGTATCATACGGTCTTCGAGCTCGCCGCGGACGGCAATTCTCGTTTCGCCAGCCCGCCTCGGGATTGATGCGCATTCCGGCTTTGCCAGCGATCATGTAGAAGTAAGGACATGCAGCTTCGCTCCATGTCCGCCGCCAATTACCGCTCACTCCGCGCAATCCGCATGGATATCGCTGGCGTCAACCTGTTCATCGGCGAGAATGGCGTCGGCAAATCCAATCTCTACCGGGCGCTGCAGCTCGTGCAGGCTGCCGTGCGCGGAAATCTGGCCCATGAGATCGCCGCCGAAGGCGGCATGGCGTCTGCCCTCTGGTCCGGTCCGCGACGGGAGGAGAAGAATTTTCGCATCAAATTCGAAGTGGAGCTCATCGACGAGGAGCGGGCGATAATCTTTCGCTATCGTGTCGAGGCGGGGTTGCGTCCGCCGGCCGCGGCCGGCTTTGCCTTCGAGCCGCAGATCAAGATGGAAGAGCTGTCCATCGAGACCGGCACCCGGCCCGTGACGATGATGAAGAGGGCGGGGCCTGGCATCATGGTTCGCGGCGAACGCGGCCGTATGGAGGAATATCCGGAGCAGGCGCTGGCTTCCGAAACCGCGATCGCGCTTCTGGGCGATGCCGGGCATTATCCGGAGGTCGGTACCTTTCGCCGTGCGGTCGATGCCTGGAGGTTCTATCACGGCTTCCGCACCGATCGCGTTCGCCACTCAGGCAGCCGTGCCTTGCGGTCACCTCGCCGCTTCTGGATCAGGATGGCAGCAATCTCGCGGCGTGCTGGCGACCCTTACCCATATTCGCGAGGATACCGCCGATCTCGATGGGGCCATCGCTTCGGCCTTCAACGGAGCAAGGCTTTCGGTACCGCTGCCGGGTGAATATGCGGAATTCGGGCTTGTCTTTCCTGATTTTCCCAAGCGGGTTTTCCAGCCGCGCGAGCTTTCCGATGGACAGATCCGCTTTCTGGGTTTGGCGGCAGCCCTGATGTCCTATCGTCAGCCACCGTTGATCGCGCTCAATGAGCCGGAAGCAAGCCCGCATCCGGACATGCTGTCGCCGTTGGCCGATATGGTCGCTGGAGCGACGCGCAGCAGCCAGGTTTGGGTCGTTACCCATTCGGAACAGCTTGCAGAACAAGTGGAGGCTCGATGCGGCACACGCTCGCGCCGGGTAATCCGCCAGGATGGTGCAACGTGGATCGACGGCATGCGGCTTACCGGCATGATGGATGACGAGGCGGAATAGCCGCTACGCGCTCTTTATGGTTTTCTTTTATTTCTCATCGGGGCATGGTCCCGGCTGATGGACAAGGATTCTTCCGATCTCTTCGGCACGCTGTTCGAAGCGCCGGCGGTAAACCGCGTGGTGCCTGTCCTGGTGCCGCTGCCGGTGCCGGGCCCCTATAGCTATGCCGTGCCGGAAGGCGCTCATGTGGAGCCGGGATCGGTCGTGCAGGTGCCGGTCGGCCCCCGGCAATTGATCGGCGTGGTCTGGGATGGCGACAACGACGAGACGCTCGACCCCAAGAAGCTGCGGCCGATCACGCTGGTCTTCGATTGTCCGCCGCTTTCGAAGGAGATGCGCAGCTTCATCGAATGGGTGGCATCCTATACGCTTTCGCCTCCGGGCCTGGTGGCGCGCATGGCGATCCGGGCGCCGGCCGCCCTCGACCCTGAACCGATGGTGGAGGGGCTGCGCTATCTCGGCGGAGAGCCTGAGCGGATAACGCCCGCCCGCTCGAAAGTCCTCCAGCTTGCCGGCGACGAAGACGTGCCCTGGACCCGCAGCGGGCTCGCGCATGCGGCCGGCGTTTCCTTGAGCGTGATCGACGGTCTGACGGCTCAGGGCATTTTCGAAACGGTCTTCCTGCCGCCTCCGCCCGTAGTGGCGAGGCCCGATCCGGACTATGTGGAGCCGAGGATACAGGGGCCGCAGAAGGAAGCCGCAGTCGATATCGTCGAAGCGATCCGCGAGGGGGGCTTTTCTGCTTCACTTATCGATGGGGTCACGGGGTCTGGCAAGACAGAGGTTTATTTCGAAGCGATCGCCGAGACGCTGAAGCGCGGAAAGCAGGTGCTGATCCTCTTGCCGGAGATCGCGCTCACCTCAAGTTTCCTCGAACGCTTCCAGGACCGGTTCGGCGCAAAACCCGGCGAATGGCATTCCGATCTTTCCCCTCGCATGCGCGAAAAGGTGTGGCGCGGGATCGTGACGGGCGAGGTGCGCGTGGTGGCGGGTGCCCGTTCGGCACTCTTCCTGCCTTTCGAGGAGCTTGGCCTCATCATCGTCGACGAAGAGCACGATCCGGCCTACAAGCAGGAAGATCGCGTCTTCTATAATGCCCGCGACATGGCGGTCGTGCGCGCCCGGATCGGCGATTTCCCGATCGTGTTGGTTTCCGCCACGCCCTCCGTCGAAAGCCAGGTGAACGGGCTTTCGGGGCGCTACAATACCGTGCATCTGCCGACCCGTTTCGGCGATGCGGCGCTGCCCGACCTGCATGTCGTAGACATGCGCCGGCATCCGCCGGAAAGGGGAGGTTTTCTCTCACCGGTGCTGCTCCGGGCAATCAGCAAGACCATCGAACGCGGCGAACAGGCCTTGCTCTTTCTCAATCGTCGCGGCTATGCGCCCCTGACGCTCTGCCGCGTCTGTGGTCACCGCTTCCAATGTCCGCAATGCTCTAGCTGGCTTGTCGAGCATCGGTTCAAAAACCAGATCCAATGCCATCAGTGCGGCTATGCCGAACCGACACCCGAAGCCTGCCCGGAATGCGGCACGCTCGATCATCTGGTCGCTTGCGGACCGGGCGTGGAGCGGATTGCCGAGGAGGTGGAAAAACACTTTCCCGAGGCGCGTACGATCGTGATGTCTTCCGATCTTCTCGGCGGGGTCAAGCGCATGCGCCTGGAACTGGAGGCGATCGCCAGGGGCGACGCGGACATCGTCATCGGCACCCAGCTCGTCGCCAAGGGCCACAATTTCCCGCTGATGACGCTGGTGGGCATCGTCGATGCGGACCTTGGGCTTGCCAATGGCGATCCGCGCGCGGCCGAGCGGACCTTCCAGCTTCTTTCGCAGGTAACGGGGCGCGCCGGACGTACAGGCTTGAAAAGCCATGGCCTGCTGCAGACCTTCCAGCCGCAGCATCCGGTGATGCAGGCGATCGTCTCGGGGGATGCCGGAGCTTTCTACGAGCGGGAAATCGCCGAGCGGGAAAAGGCGATCCTGCCACCCTTCGGGCGCCTCGCTTCGCTCATCGTTTCGGCCGATACCAGGGCGGATGCGGAAAGCCATGCCCGCGGCTTGCGGGCGGCCGCGCCGCAGGTCTCCGGCATTTCGGTGCTCGGTCCCGCCGAGGCTCCGCTTGCGCTGGTGCGCGGCCGGCATCGTTTCCGGCTGCTGGTGCACGGCCGTCGGAATTCCGACATGCAGGCATACCTGCGGACAATGCTGGCGAACGGCCCCAAACAGAGAGGCTCGGTGCAGATCCAGGTCGACATCGATCCGCAAAGCTTTCTCTGACCGGGTTTTTGCGGCTTGCGGCGGTATGCGATAAAAACACCGCGATTCGATTGACTTGAGGACGGCATGGAATTCTATTTTCCCACCGAGCTGGGGGAACAGCTCGCGTTTACCGGGGCAGCGGCAACGGCGGTCATCGGCCTTTTCGTGCTGGTCTTTCCGGCAACGGTGCTTCGCCTTTCCGCCTTCCATATCGGGGGCATACGGCCGGAAGGCTACGCTTCCGTCCGTTCGATCGGCGCCCAGTATCTGGGTCTCGGCCTCCTGCCGATCCTGCTCGCGCAGGACTGGCTTTATATGGCGCTTGGAATTGCGCTTGCTTTCGCGGCAATGGGACGCTTGCTGGCTTGCATCCTGGATCGGGCTCTCACACCGCGGAATATTCTGATTTTACTACTTGAGGTTGTTCTTTCCGCCGGGCCGCTCGCCTATGTCTTCGGCTATCTGTAAGGCGTGCATTTTGACGTCTTGGTCGAAAAGCCGCCGATATTCCGCTGCTTGCGCCATAAAAATCGATTGAGCCCTTGCGCGGCAGGCTTTTTCCGTTATCACGCGTGTTGCGAGTCCCTACATCCTATGCTAGACGGACCGCGAAAGTCAGAAAGGGTAGGGCGGGCGCCCTGCAGGTTCTGGGGAATAATCAAACGATTTCAAGGCTTTGCCGGATCTCTCCCGTGAGGTTTGGCGCTTGGATGGCAATTCAGGGAAACTGTGCCCGTGGCTGACACGTCCCAGCTTATTTCCGGTGTGGCGGAGCGCTATGCTTCGTCGCTTTTCGAACTCGCTCTCGAAACCGGATCGATCGATGCGGTCGGAGCCGATCTCGATCGTTTTCAGGCGCTGATGGACGAAAGTGAAGACCTGCGTCGCCTGGTCGCAAGCCCGGTATTTTCCGCCGAGGATCAGCAGAAGGCTGTGGCCGCCATTGCCGAAAAGGCCGGGGTAAAGGGGCTTGTCGCCAATTTCCTGAAGGTCGTTGCCGGCAATCGCCGTCTGTTTGCGCTGCCCGGCATGATCCGCGCCTATCGCGTGATTGCCGCCGAGCATCGCGGTGAAGTTACCGCCGAAGTCACCTCGGCCCATGCGCTGACCGTGGCGCAGGAAAAAGAACTCAAGTCGGCGCTGAAGGGCGTCACTGGCAAGGATGTGGCGATCGCCGTCACGGTCGATCCGTCGCTCCTCGGCGGCCTGATCGTCAAGGTCGGCTCTCGCCAGATCGATACCTCCCTTCGCACCAAACTTTCCACCCTTAAGCTTGCACTGAAAGAGGTTGGCTGATGGATATCCGCGCCGCGGAAATTTCCGCAATTCTGAAGGATCAAATCAAGAATTTCGGCCAGGAGGCTGAAGTTTCCGAAGTCGGACAGGTTCTTTCCGTCGGCGACGGTATTGCCCGCGTCTACGGTCTGGACAATGTCCAGGCCGGTGAGATGGTCGAGTTCCCGGGCGGCATCCGCGGTATGGCGCTGAACCTTGAAACCGACAATGTCGGTGTGGTCATCTTCGGTTCCGACCGCGACATCAAGGAAGGCGATACCGTCAAGCGCACCGGCGCGATCGTCGACGTTCCGGTTGGTCCGGAACTGCTCGGCCGCGTCGTCGACGCGCTCGGCAATCCGATCGACGGCAAGGGTCCGATCAATGCGACCCGTCGCGCCCGCGTCGACGTCAAGGCTCCCGGCATCATTCCGCGCAAGTCGGTGCATGAGCCGATGTCGACCGGCCTCAAGGCCATCGACGCTCTCATCCCGGTCGGCCGCGGCCAGCGCGAACTCGTTATCGGCGACCGCCAGACCGGCAAGACCGCGATCATCCTCGATACGATCCTGAACCAGAAGGCCATCCACGATAACGGCCCGGACAACGACAAGCTGTTCTGCGTGTATGTTGCCATCGGCCAGAAGCGTTCGACGGTTGCCCAGTTCGTCAAGGTTCTCGAAGAGCGCGGCGCGCTGCAGTATTCGATCATCGTTGCTGCGACGGCTTCCGATCCGGCTCCGATGCAGTATCTCGCTCCGTTCGCCGGTTGCGCGATGGGCGAATATTTCCGCGACAACGGTCAGCATGCGCTGATCGGTTACGACGACCTTTCCAAGCAGGCTGTCGCCTACCGTCAGATGTCCCTGCTGCTGCGCCGCCCGCCGGGCCGCGAAGCCTATCCGGGCGACGTTTTCTACCTGCATTCCCGCCTGCTCGAGCGTGCTGCAAAGCTCAGCGACGAAAAGGGCGCCGGTTCGCTCACCGCTCTGCCGGTCATCGAAACCCAGGGTAACGACGTTTCCGCGTTCATCCCGACCAACGTGATCTCGATCACCGACGGGCAGATATTCCTTGAAACCGACCTGTTCTATCAGGGCATCCGCCCGGCCGTGAACGTCGGTCTGTCGGTTTCCCGCGTCGGTTCCGCAGCTCAGATCAAGGCGATGAAGCAGGTTGCCGGTTCGATCAAGGGCGAGCTCGCCCAGTATCGCGAAATGGCCGCCTTCGCCCAGTTCGGTTCGGATCTCGATGCCGCGACGCAGCGCCTGCTGAACCGCGGTGCGCGTCTCACCGAGCTCCTGAAGCAGCCGCAGTTCTCGCCGCTCAAGACGGAAGAACAGGTTGCGGTGATCTTCGCCGGCGTGAACGGTTATCTCGACAAGATCGCGGTCAACCAGGTCGGCAAGTTCGAGCAGGGTCTGCTCTCCTACCTCCGCTCCGAAGGCAAGGCTATTCTCGATGCGATCCGCACCGACAAGCAGCTGTCTGACGACACGAAGGCAAAGCTGAAGGCGGCGCTCGACAGCTACGCCAAGTCTTTCGCCTGAGAACGGATCAAGCCCAACTAACCCCCAGGGGACCGATAACGGATGCCTTCACTTAAGGATCTGAAAAACCGGATCGCCTCCGTCAAGGCGACGCAGAAGATCACCAAGGCGATGAAAATGGTCGCCGCGGCGAAGCTGCGCCGTGCGCAGGAAGCGGCCGAAGCTGCCCGTCCTTACGCGGAACGCATGAACAAGGTGCTGGCGGGCTTGAGTGCCGCAAATGCCGGGAACGCGGAGGCTCCGCGTCTTCTGGCGGGGACGGGCCGCGATCAGGTCCACCTCCTGGTGGTCGCCACCGGCGAGCGCGGGCTGGCCGGCGGCTTCAATTCCTCCATCATCCGCCTTGCCCGCGAACATGCGCTGAAGCTGCTTGCCGAAGGCAAGACCGTCAAGATCCTGACGGTCGGTCGCAAGGGCAATGACGTTCTGCGCCGGAGCTTCCGCGAGAACATCATCGATTATGTGACGTTCCGCGAGGTGAAGCAGCTCGGTTTCGCCCAGGCTGATGAAGTGGCCCACAAGGTCCTCGCGCTGTTCAATGCAGGCGAATTCGACGTGGCGACGCTGTTCTATGCGCGCTTCCAGTCGGTGATCTCGCAGGTTGCGACAGCTAGCCAAATCATTCCGGCCAAGTTCGAAGTCTCGGAAGCGGCGGATGCATCCGCGGCGCTCTATGAGTATGAGCCCGGAGAACAGGAAATCCTCGAGGACTTGCTGCCCAAGAACGTGGCCGTGCAGATCTTTCGCGCGATCCTGGAGAACAACGCTTCCTTCTATGGCGCGCAGATGAGCGCGATGGACAATGCCACGCGCAACGCCGGTGAGATGATCAACAAGCTGACGCTTTCCTATAACCGTCAGCGTCAGGCTCAGATCACCAAGGAACTCATTGAAATTATTTCGGGCGCGGAAGCGCTCTGAGCGAGAGAAAGAGGGTAAGAAACATGGCTAAAGCAGCTACCCTGAATAAGGCGGCGTCCGGCAAGGTGACGCAGGTCATCGGCGCTGTCGTCGACGTCGCATTCGAAGGCGACCTGCCGCCGATCCTGAACGCGCTCGAAACCGACAACAACGGCAATCGCCTCGTTCTCGAAGTCGCGCAGCACCTCGGTGAAAACTCCGTTCGCACGATCGCGATGGACTCGACCGAAGGTCTCGTTCGCGGCCAGCCGGTCAAGAACACCGGCGCTCCGATCTCCGTTCCGGTCGGCGAGCAGACGCTCGGCCGCATCATGAACGTCATCGGCGAACCGGTCGACGAAGCAGGTCCGCTTGACCGCACCAAGCTCCGATCGATCCACCAGGATGCTCCGGCCTATGTCGAGCAGTCTACGGAAGGCCAGATTCTGGTCACCGGCATCAAGGTCGTCGACCTGCTCGCGCCTTACGCAAAGGGCGGCAAGATCGGTCTCTTCGGCGGTGCCGGCGTCGGCAAGACCGTTCTGATCATGGAACTGATCAACAACGTTGCAAAGGCGCACGGTGGTTACTCCGTGTTCGCGGGCGTTGGTGAGCGTACCCGTGAAGGCAACGATCTTTACCACGAAATGATCGAATCGAACGTCAACAAGCATGGCGGTGGCGAAGGCTCCAAGGCTGCGCTGGTCTACGGCCAGATGAACGAACCGCCGGGCGCCCGCGCCCGCGTCGCTCTGACGGGTCTGACGATCGCTGAAGACTTCCGCGACAAGGGTCAGGACGTTCTGTTCTTCGTCGACAACATCTTCCGCTTCACCCAGGCGGGCTCGGAAGTTTCGGCTCTGCTCGGCCGTATTCCTTCGGCCGTGGGCTATCAGCCGACGCTTGCCACCGATATGGGTCAGATGCAGGAACGCATCACCACCACGACCAAGGGCTCGATCACCTCGGTTCAGGCCATTTACGTTCCGGCCGACGACTTGACCGATCCGGCTCCGGCAACATCGTTCGCCCACTTGGACGCAACGACGGTTCTGTCACGTTCGATCGCCGAAAAGGGCATCTATCCGGCCGTCGATCCGCTCGACTCCACATCGCGCATGCTCGACCCCATGGTGGTCGGGGAAGAGCACTACGACGTCGCCCGTAAGGTTCAGACGACGCTGCAGCGCTACAAGTCGCTGCAGGACATCATCGCCATCCTCGGCATGGACGAACTGTCCGAAGAGGACAAGATGACGGTTGCCCGCGCCCGCAAGATCGAGCGTTTCCTGTCGCAGCCGTTCTTCGTCGCCGAAGTCTTCACCGGTTCGCCGGGCAAGCTGGTGGCTCTCGAAGACACGATCAAGGGCTTCAAGGGCCTGGTCAACGGCGAGTACGACCACCTGCCGGAAGCTGCCTTCTATATGGTCGGCTCGATCGAAGAAGCCATCGAAAAGGCCAAGAAGCTGGCAGAGGCTGCCTAAAGCAATACGGAGCGGGGGGGGGGGGGGGGGGGGGGGG
>NZ_JBHFJG010000001.1:275962-287398 GCF_057559155.1 Rhizobium moroccans
CCCCCCCCGCCTCTGCATGCAACACGTGAAGAAGTGAACCGCTATGGCCGACGCTTTCAACTTTGAACTGGTTTCGCCGGAGCGCCTGCTTGTCTCGGAGAAGGCTACGGAAGTCGTCATCCCGGCAACGCTTGGCGAAATGACGGTTCTGGCCAACCACGCGCCCACGATGACCACGGTCAAGCCCGGCATCGTCACGGTGAAGTTGGCCTCGGGACAGACGAACCAATACGTGGTGTTCGGCGGTTTCGCCGATATCCTCCCGACCGGCTGCACGCTCCTTGCCGAGGCGGCCGTGCCGATGAGCGAGATCAACCGCGAGACGCTTCAGAAGCGCATCGAGGCAACCCAGGCCGATGTCAATGCGGCGACCAGCCACGAGCACAAGACGAAGCTCGAGGAATATCTGGCGCAGTTGACGGATCTGCACGGCGCAATCCTGCCGGCCTGATCAGGGCAAAATGGGAATTCATCAAGGCGGCTGAAAAGCCGCCTTTTTCCTTTTCATCGTCGCGAGGTGCAGGCCATTTGCCGATCGGGGGAACGATTGGGCTTCGGCGCGCAGTTGTATCAAGGGTCGGAACGCGATAGCCCTTGCATGGGAGAGCGCCGATGATCGACAAGCTGGAATTCTTCATTGCATTGGCTCGTGAAGGCCATTTCGGCCGCGCGGCGGAAGAGTGCGGTATTACGCAACCGTCGCTTTCGGCTGCCATCCGGCAGCTCGAGGATCAGCTCGGTGTGCAGCTTGTGGTTCGCGGTTCGCGCTTCCAGGGCCTGACGCCCGAAGGGCAGCGGGTGCTGGAATGGGCGCGGCGAATTGTCGGCGATGCCCGCACCATGCGCGAGGAGATGCGTGCTGCCCGGAAAGGCCTTGCCGGGCATATCCGTCTCGCCTCCATCCCCACCGCGCTGGCGATGATCCCGCGACTCACAGAGCCTTTCCAGGAAAAGCATCCCGACGTGACGTTCTCGGTCGTATCCCGCAACTCGCTGCAGGTGCTTTCCCAACTCGACAATTTCGAGATCGACGCGGGCATCACCTATCTGGACAACGAGCCGCTCGGCCGCGTCACCAGCGTGCCTCTCTATGCCGAACGCTACAATCTGGTGACGGCGGTGGGCACGCAATATGCCGACCGCGAGCAGGTCACCTGGAAGGAAATGGCCGATCTTAGGCTTTGTCTATTGACGCCGGACATGCAGAACCGGCGGATCATCAACCAGCATCTCGCTGAGGCCGGAGTGACGATAAAGCCGATGCTCGAGTCGAACTCCATGGTGGTGCTGCTTTCGCATGTGGGGACCGGTCGCTGGGCCAGCATCATGCCCCGCAATGTCGCCCGATCCTTTGGGTTTTCGAAGCAGATTCGCACCATTCCGATCGTTGGTCCGGAGGCGAGCCACATCGTCGGGCTGGTGGCGACCCATCGCGAGCCGTTTACGCCTCTGGTTTCCGCCCTGCTTCATCAGGCGCGTAGCCTCACGCCGGCGGCCATGGCTTGATAGTTTTTTTCTATCGCGTAACCGATCTCCTTTATTGACGGTTGCGCCTCCCTGTTGTGACATTCCATCACAGTCGGCGAAGTAAGATTGTCGGACAGCTTCGCCGCGTCCTGTTCCGGACGGCGCTCCTCGCGCCGTTTCTGGACCAGCCGGGAGGCAATGAGACATGAACATACGCGTTTCCGCCGGCGACCTTGCTGAGCGGTCGCTTCAGATCATCAGGGATCTGAAGCATCTTGAAGGCCCGATGCTGCCGATCCTGCATGCGATCCAGGCGGAATTCGGCTATGTGCCGGACGAGGTGAAGCCGATCATCGCAAACGAGCTCAACCTGTCGCGCGCCGAGGTGCATGGCGTCGTCACCTTCTATCACGATTTCCGCGATCATCCGGCCGGCCGGCATGTGCTGAAGCTCTGTCGCGCGGAGGCTTGCCAATCGATGGGTGGCGACGGGATTGCAGAGCGCGTGAAGCAGCTTCTCGGCATCGACTTCCATGAAACGACGCGTGACGGAGCTGTGACGCTGGAGCCAGTCTTCTGTCTCGGCTTATGCGCCTGTGCGCCCGCTGCAATGCTCGATGATGAAGTCTACGGCCGGGTCGATGAGCACTGTCTTTCCGAAATCGTTGCGGAGGTTCGCCGATGACGGTGACGATATTCGTTCCGCGTGACGCAGCAGCGCTCGCGCTCGGCGCCGAGAAGGTGGCGAAAGCAGTCGCCCGGGAGATCGAGGCGCGTGGCCTCGACGCCAAGATCGTGCGCAACGGGTCGCGCGGCATGTTCTGGCTGGAGCCGCTGGTCGAAGTCGAAACCGATCGTGGGCGCATCGCCTACGGTCCCGTGAAGGCCGGCGATGTGGCAAGCCTCTTCGATGCAGGCCTGCTGAGCGGCGCACCTCATCCACTCTGTCTCGGGCTGACGGAGGAGATCGAGTTCCTTCGTCAGCAGACACGCCTGACCTTTGCGCGTTGCGGAATCACCGATCCGCTCTCGATCGAGGACTATCGCAAGCACAGCGGCTTTGCGGGTCTTGCGAAGGCCATCGCGACCACCCCCGCGGATATCGTGAAGGAAGTCACCGACAGCGGGCTTCGCGGCCGCGGCGGCGCAGGCTTTCCGACCGGCATCAAGTGGAAGACGGTGATGGATGCGGCGGGGCCGCAGAAATACATCGTCTGCAATGCCGACGAGGGCGATAGCGCCACCTTTGCCGACCGCATGATCATGGAGGGCGATCCCTTCGTACTGATCGAAGGCATGATTATCGCAGGCATCGCGACCGGCGCCACCAAGGGTTACGTCTATACCCGCTCGGAATATCCGCATGCGATCGCGACGATGACCGAAGCGATCAGGATCGCTGGCGAAGCCGGTATTCTCGGCTCCTCCGTCATGGGTTCCTCATACGCCTTCGACATCGAGATCCGCTCCGGCGCCGGCGCCTATGTCTGCGGCGAGGAGACTTCGCTCCTCAATTCGCTGGAGGGCAAGCGCGGCATCGTGCGCGCAAAGCCGCCGCTGCCGGCGCTGAAAGGCTTCCTCGGCCGGCCGACAGTGGTCAACAATGTCATTTCGCTGGCCTCCGTCCCGGTCATCATGGAGAGGGGTGCCGCCTTCTATCGTGATTTCGGCATGGGCCGGTCTCGCGGCACGATCCCGATCCAGATCGCCGGTAACGTCAGGCATGGCGGGCTTTTCGAGACGGCTTTCGGCCTTACGCTTGGAGAGATCGTCGATAGGAGCGGTGGCGGCACGGCGACGGGCCGGCCGGTGAAGGCGGTGCAGGTGGGCGGGCCGCTCGGGGCCTATTTCCCGCGCGCACTGTTCGATACGCCGTTCGACTACGAGGCTTTTGCAGCAAGGGATGGTCTGATCGGTCACGCCGGGATCACAGTCTTCGACGATGCCGTGGATATGCTGAAGCAGGCGCGGTTTGCCATGGAGTTCTGCGCTATCGAAAGCTGCGGCAAGTGCACGCCCTGCCGCATAGGCTCGACCCGAGGCGTCGAAACGGCGGATAAGATCGCCCAAGGCATCGAGCCCGAGAAGAATCGCGAGCTTCTGGCCGACCTCTGCAACACGATGAAGTTCGGTTCTCTCTGTGCGCTTGGCGGCTTCACGCCCTATCCGGTGATGAGCGCGATGACGCATTTCCCGGAGGATTTCGCCCCAACACCCCTCATCGAAGCGGCGGAGTGACACCATGTCCCTGATCCAAGAAATCGACTACGGAACGCCCGCTTCCCAATCCGAAGCCCAGGTGACGCTGACCATCGACGGGCGTGAGATCACCGTGCCGGAAGGCACCTCCATCATGCGCGCCTCCATGGAGGCAGGCATCAAGGTGCCGAAGCTCTGCGCGACGGATATGGTCGACGCGTTCGGTTCCTGCCGCCTCTGTCTCGTGGAGATCGAAGGCCGCAACGGTACGCCATCTTCCTGCACCACGCCGGTCACGCCGGGCATGATCGTCCACACGCAGACGGGACGGCTGAAGGACATACGCAAAGGCGTGA
This sequence comes from Rhizobium moroccans, assembly GCF_057559155.1. Taxonomy (NCBI): domain Bacteria; kingdom Pseudomonadati; phylum Pseudomonadota; class Alphaproteobacteria; order Hyphomicrobiales; family Rhizobiaceae; genus Rhizobium; species Rhizobium moroccans. The sequence goes on from NZ_JBHFJG010000001.1 coordinate 279,985, forward strand.
TGGAGCTCTATATCTCCGACCACCCGCTCGACTGTCTCACCTGCGCCGCCAATGGCGACTGCGAGCTGCAGGACATGGCCGGCGCCGTAGGCCTTCGCGATGTACGCTACGGCTATGAGGGCGATAACCACGTCAAGGCGCGCAACAATGGCGAGGTCAACGCCAAGTGGATGCCGAAGGACGAGTCGAATCCGTATTTCACCTATGATCCTTCCAAGTGCATCGTCTGCTCCCGTTGCGTGCGCGCCTGCGAGGAAGTGCAGGGCACGTTTGCGCTGACGATCGAGGGGCGGGGCTTCGGGTCGCGCGTCTCGCCCGGCATGCACGAGCATTTTCTTGATTCCGAATGCGTTTCCTGCGGCGCCTGCGTACAGGCCTGCCCGACGGCGACGCTGACGGAAAAGTCGGTCATCGACATCGGCCAGCCGGAACATTCGGCGGTCACCACCTGCGCCTATTGCGGCGTCGGCTGCTCCTTCAAGGCGGAAATGCGCGGCGAGGAGTTGGTGCGCATGGTGCCTTATAAGGATGGCCAGGCGAACCGCGGCCATTCCTGCGTCAAAGGCCGCTTCGCCTATGGCTATGCCACCCACAAGGACCGCATCCTCAATCCGATGGTCCGTGAAAAGATCACCGATCCCTGGCGCGAGGTCACCTGGGAGGAGGCTTTCGCGTATGTGGCATCCGAATTCCGGCGCATCCAATATCAATACGGCCGCGATTCGATCGGCGGCATCACCTCCTCGCGCTGCACGAACGAGGAAACCTTCCTCGTCCAGAAGCTGATCCGCGCGGGCTTCGGCAACAACAACGTGGATACCTGCGCCCGCGTCTGCCATTCGCCGACCGGTTACGGTCTCGGCCAGGCCTTCGGTACATCGGCCGGCACGCAGAACTTCGATTCCGTCGAACAGAGCGATGTCGTCATCGTCATCGGCGCCAATCCGACCGATGGGCATCCGGTCTTCGGCTCGCGGCTCAAGAAGCGGCTTCGCCAGGGCGCCAAGCTGATCGTCATCGATCCGCGCCGTATCGACCTCGTCAAGACGCCGCATGTGGAGGCCTCCTATCACTTGCCGTTGCAACCCGGCACCAATGTCGCCGTGCTGACGTCGCTGGCGCATGTCATCGTCACGGAAGGCCTGTTCGACGAGAAATTCATCCGCGAGCGTTGCGACTGGTCCGAATTCGAGGATTGGGCGGCCTTCGTTTCCGAAGAGCAGCACAGCCCGGAAGCTGCCGAGACATATACCGGCGTTCCGGCCGAGCTCGTCCGGGGTGCGGCCCGTCTCTACGCCACCGGCGGAAATGGCGCGATCTACTACGGTCTCGGCGTCACCGAGCACAGCCAGGGCTCGACCACGGTCATGGCGATCGCCAATCTTGCCATGGTAACCGGCAATATCGGCCGCCCGGGTGTCGGCGTGAACCCGCTACGCGGCCAGAACAATGTGCAGGGCTCATGCGACATGGGTTCCTTTCCGCACGAGCTTCCGGGCTATCGCCACATCTCGGACGATGCCACGCGCGAGACCTTCGAGAAGCTCTGGGGCGTCACGCTCAACAACGAGCCGGGTCTGCGCATTCCCAATATGCTGGATGCCGCTGTCGAAGGCACTTTCAAGGGCATCTATATCCAGGGCGAGGATATCCTGCAGTCCGACCCGGACACCAAGCATGTCTCTGCCGGCCTCGCAGCGATGGAATGCGTCGTTGTCCACGATCTCTTCCTCAACGAGACCGCCAATTACGCCCACGTTTTCCTGCCGGGTTCCACCTTCCTGGAAAAGGATGGCACGTTCACCAATGCCGAACGCCGCATCAACCGCGTTCGCAAGGTCATGAGCCCGAAGAACGGCTATGCGGATTGGGAAGTCACCCAGAAGCTGGCGCAGGCGATGGGGCTTGCCTGGAATTACACGCATCCGTCCGAGATCATGGACGAGATCGCGGCGACGACGCCGAGCTTCGCGCTGGTCTCCTACGACTATCTCGAAAAGATGGGCTCTGTTCAGTGGCCTTGCAACGAGAAGTTCCCGGAAGGCTCGCCGATCATGCATGTCAACGGCTTCGTCCGTGGCAAGGGCAAGTTCATCCGCACGGAATATGTGCCGACGGACGAGAAGACCGGCCCGCGCTTCCCGCTGCTGCTGACCACCGGCCGCATCCTTAGCCAATACAACGTCGGCGCTCAGACCCGGCGTACGGAAAACGTCGCCTGGCATGCGGAAGACCGGCTGGAAATTCATCCGCACGATGCCGAGCAACGCGGCATCAAGGAAGGCGATTGGATCAAGCTCGCCAGCCGCTCGGGCGATACGACGCTGCGCGCCCTCATCACTGATCGCGTGGCGCCGGGCGTGGTCTATACGACCTTCCACCATCCCGACACGCAGGCGAACGTCATCACCACGGACTTCTCCGACTGGGCGACCAATTGTCCGGAATACAAAGTGACGGCAGTGCAGGTCTCACCTTCCAACGGTCCGACCGAGTGGCAGGAAGATTACGAGGAACTGTCACGTCGGTCGCGCCGCATCGCCGGCAAGCTGGAGGCTGCGGAGTGATGCCGGCCACCATCGCAACAGCTCTCGAGATTACGCGACGCAATGGCGTGATCCGCCGAGGCTCGCGGGTGGTGCCGGAGGAAGTGCCGATAGCTTTCTCCTATGACGGATCTACCCATGCGGTGATGATGGGCACACCGGCGGATCTCGAGGATTTCGCGGTGGGCTTCAGCCTGACGGAGGGCATTATTGCATCGGCGGCGGAAATCGAGGCGATCAACGTGATCGAGGAAGGTCCGGGACTCGATGTGCAGGTTACTCTTGCCCAGGAGAGGGAGGAGGCGCTGCGCGCGCGGCGGCGGCATATGGCCGGGCCGGTCGGTTGCGGTCTTTGCGGTATCGAATCGATCGAGCAGGCCGTGCGGCCGGTGCCGGATGTCTCGGCGGGCAGCGTGACGCTTTCAGCACGGGATATCGCCGAGGCTGCAGCAGCGCTCGGAGGCGCACAGGTTCTGAATGCGCAGACCCATGCGGTTCATGGCGCGGGGTTTTTCGTGCCCGGCGAGGGGCTTCTGGCGGTTCGCGAAGATGTCGGCCGGCACAATGCGCTCGACAAGCTCGCGGGTGCGGTCCTCAGCCAGGGGCTCGATGGGGCCGGTGGCGTGGTCGTCGTGACCAGCCGCATTTCCGTGGAAATGGTGCAGAAGGCCGCGATCATAGGGTCGTCGGTTCTGATCGCCATTTCCGCGCCTACGGCGCTCGCGATCCGCACCGCGGAAACCGCGGGCATGACGCTGATCGCGCTGACCCGTGGCGAGGATTTCGAGATTTTCACGCGCAGCGATCGCGTCAGTACCGGAGCAGTTGCCGATGTCGCATGACCAGACCCACGACAAGCTGATCCGTATGGCGAACCAGATCGCCACTTTCTTCATGTCGCAGCCGGAAGAGGTTCGGGTTGAGGGAGTTGCCACGCATATCAACAAGTTCTGGGAGCCGCGCATGCGGCGGCAGTTCTTCGAGCATCTCGACCGGGGCGGCGAGGGTTTGCTGCCGCTGGTGATCGAGGCCTCCGTGTTGATCCGCAGACCGGAGGATAAGGTCGGCCCTGCGAGCGGTGTCGGACAAGGCGCTGCCGAGAATGATCTAGCGGCAGGGGGCCGGTAGCGAATGAACCGCTTTCCTGGCCGAACAGGCCGGAAAGCGCTGCGTGAATGCACCCGCCGGTCGGGGACAAGCCCGGACGGGTGACGATCTTCAGTCACGACATTCCAGAGGAGGGTATTGTTAATGGCATTTGCAGGAACAACGGACGAGGGCCTGACAGGCAATGTCGGGCTCCTCGATAGGGAACGTATTGTCGCAAAAGCAGGCTTCAACCGCTGGCTCGTGCCGCCGGCGGCTTTGGCCATCCATCTTTGCATCGGGATGGCTTACGGCTTCAGCGTATTCTGGTTACCGCTCTCGCGGGCGATACCCGGAACGCCTGATCCATCATGTAGCAGCCTGAACCTGCTTTCCGCTCTCTTCACAACGACATGTAACTGGCGTGTTGCCGACCTCGGTTGGATCTATACGCTTTTCTTCGTGTTGCTAGGATGCTCGGCGGCGATCTGGGGCGGCTGGCTCGAGCGGGTAGGTCCGCGGAAGGCCGGCTTCGTCTCAGCCTGCTGCTGGTGCGGCGGCATTCTGGTCGCGGCTCTCGGCGTGATGACGCATCAGCTCTGGCTGATGTGGCTCGGCGCCGGGGTCATTGGCGGTGTCGGCCTCGGGCTCGGCTATATCTCGCCGGTCTCGACCCTCATCAAATGGTTTCCGGACCGCCGCGGCATGGCGACTGGCATGGCCATCATGGGCTTCGGCGGCGGTGCCATGATCGGCGCTCCGCTCGCCAATATTCTCATGAATTATTTCAAGACCGATATCTCCGTCGGTGTCTGGCAGACCTTCATCGTCATGGCGGTCATCTACTTCGCCTTCATGATGGGCGGCGCCTTCGGCTATCGCATTCCGCCGGCTGGCTGGCGTCCGGACGGGTGGACACCTCCGGCCAACAACGGCAAGGCTATGATCACCCATAAGCATGTCCACCTTCGCGACGCGCACAAGACCCCGCAGTTCTGGTTGATCTGGGCGGTGCTGTGCCTGAACGTGTCGGCCGGCATCGGGGTCATCGGCATGGCCTCACCGATGCTGCAGGAAATCTTCGCGGGCTCGCTGATCGGCCTCCCGGATCTTTCCTTCTCGCAGCTTGACGCCGGACAAAAGGCGCAGATCGCCGCCATCGCGGCGGGGTTCACCGGCCTCCTGTCGCTGTTCAACATCGGAGGGCGTTTCTTCTGGGCATCGCTTTCCGACAAGATCGGCCGCAAGAACACTTATTATGCCTTCTTCATCATCGGCATCGTGCTCTATGCGGCGGCTCCGACGCTTGCCGACATGGGCAGCAAGGCGCTCTTCGTGCTCGCCTTCGGCATCATCCTGTCCATGTATGGCGGCGGCTTCGCGACTATTCCGGCCTATCTCGCCGATATCTTCGGCACGCAGTTCGTTGGCGCCATCCATGGGCGTCTACTGACGGCCTGGGCGACGGCCGGCATCGTCGGTCCGGTGGTCGTGAACTACATCCGCGAAGCGCAGATCGCGGCGGGCGTGGCGCCGGGGCCCGCGCTTTATACCGGCACCATGTATATCCTCGCCGGCATGCTGGCGCTCGGCCTCATCGCCAATGCGTTGGTGCGGCCGCTCTCGGAAAAGTGGTTCATGCCGGATGAGGAAGTCGCTGCCCTGCAGGCCAGGACCGCTGCGGCGAATGCCGGCCCGACCGGTTCTTTCGGCATCGGCAAAGGCGGGCTCGATACCAAGGCGGCACTCGCCTGGGCCGTCGTCGGAATCCCGCTTCTCTGGGGTATTTGGGTAACGTTGAAGAGCAGCTTAGCTCTGTTCGGTTAAGAACCCCGGCAAAGGAAAAAGGCGGCCTTGGGCCGCCTTTTTTGTATTCACGCCTACAGCGGCGTCAGGCGGCGCGTGTTTGGAGCGTATGCTGGGCGCGTGGGCTTTCTTCCCTGCGCATATCGCCGATATCGAACTGAGCGAGAAGCTTCCGCAGGCTTTCGGCTTCACCCGCAAGCGAGTGGCTGGCTGCCGTGGTCTCTTCCACCATCGCGGCGTTCTGCTGGGTCGCCTGATCCATCAGGTTGACCGCATGATTGATCTCCTTCAGCCCGGTCGATTGCTCCCGCGAGGCTTCGACGATCGCAGCGACATTGCCGTGGATTTCCGCAACCTGGCCGACGATTTCGCGAAGTGCCGTTCCTGTTTGGCCAACCAGATCGACACCGTTGGAAACGAGTTGGCTCGACGTGTTGATGAGCGTCTTGATCTCCTTTGCGGCGCTTGCAGAGCGCTGGGCAAGTTCGCGCACTTCCTGCGCCACGACCGCAAAGCCTTTGCCGGCCTCCCCGGCCCGGGCAGCCTCCACCCCGGCATTCAGCGCCAGAAGGTTGGTCTGGAAGGCGATCTCGTCGATCACCGATATGATATTGGTGATCTCGCGGGAGGATTGGGCGATCTGATCCATGGCGGTGATCGCATCCCGAACGACAAGGCCGGATTGTTCGGCATTCTCCTTGGTGTGGGTCACCAGCCGCCCAGCCTCGTCTGCGCGCCGGCTGGCATCGGCCACCGTCGTCGTGATCTGGTCAAGGGCGGCGGCGGTTTCTTCGAGCGACGCCGCCTGCTGCTCTGTTCGCCGTGCAAGCTCGTCGGAAGCGTCGCGAATCTCGCCCGAAGCGGCGGCGATCGCCGAGGCGTTTTCCGCAACCGTCTGCATGGCATCGCGAAGCTTTGCCGCGACGGCATTGAAGTCATGCCGGGTCTTCTCCATGCTGGGCACGAAGGGTCGTTCGAGCTTCTGGGCAAGCTTTCCTTCCGCGAGATCCTGCAAACCGTTTCCAAGCTCGTCGATGGCGCTCATGCGTGGAGTGACGTCGGTGGCGAACTTCACCACCTTGCTCACCTGTCCGTTCATGTCCCGAATCGGATTGTAAGCGGCCTGAATCCATATTTCCCGGCCACCCTTTCCATAGCGCACGAATTCATCGGCAATGAACTCTCCCGCCGCAAGCCTGCGCCAGAAGGCAGCATACTCCGGGGAAGCCGCATAGGCCGGGTCGCAGAACATCCGGTGATGACGGCCCTTGATTTCGGAAAGCTCGTAGCCGAGCCCACGACAGAAGTTTTCGTTGGCAGTCAGGATCTCGCCTTCCGGCGTGAATTCGATGATCGCCTGCGACTGGTCCAGCGCCGTAAGCTTGCCCGCATCATCGGTAGCCTTGAGCTTGGCTGCGGTGATATCGGCCGCGAACTTGACGACCTTGTAAGGCTTGCCGGAGCGGAAGACCGGATTGTAGGACGCCTGAATCCAGACGTCGCCGCCCGCTTTAGTGATGCGCCTATACTCTCCCGCGTCGAATTTTCCCGCAGCGAGATTGGCCCAGAAATCTCGGTACTCGGCTGATGTGACATAGTCGGGATCGCAGAAGATGCGGTGGTGCTTTCCCTTTATCTCGGCCAGGCTGTAGCCCAAGGCGCGACAGAAGTTTTCGTTCGCGTAGAGAATGTTTCCCGTAAGATCGAATTCGATCACGGCCTGCGATCGCGATATGGCATCCACCACATGGCGCGCTTCCGCTGACTTGCCTAAACCCAACATGTTTGACCCCTCTGACAGGACGGGTTTCACGCCGTCCTCAGCCCATTTTCCAAATTTTTAGATGATACTCAACTTCAGGTTTCATACCTGTGGCCCCATTGGAGCATGTATAAATTAATAGGTAATTTATGAAAATTGCAGATACTGACCACATAGGTAAGTTTTTACTTACATTACAGAAAAAGCCGCCGGG